>JAIRPH010000216.1 GCA_031257135.1 Spirochaetaceae bacterium | reverse complement strand
TATTACTAAGGTAGAGTATAAGCGTTCTGATTTAGCTGACTCTACTTACACCGAGTATAATCGTCCGACTGGTGATTGGGACTCTCTTCAGACCATGGTCGTTACTGAGATCGACAACTCATTCGGCGGTACCGGACGAACAGTTAGCGTTTATTTCGATGCTGGGTCATACAGCTATACACCAAACTCTACCCAGGTAGACTTGCGGATTACTACTGGGACGGGGGGCGCCACTAGAATCTCTACACATCGATCAGTAGTAATACCGGCGCCAACACCAGGGCAGCCTGCCTATATCGGAGTTAACGTTCTTCCCGCTGATCAGCCAAACGGTACTACTATAACCAAGATGGAATATAAGTTCAGCACCGATAGCGACTACAAGGAGTATCAACGACCAGTGGGTACGTATTGGACTCTATTTAACTAACAGCATCCTGCTGTTAAGGGGGCGTCTGCTCTAGGGCGATGTCCAGCGGGTTGGGGAGCAATCCTCAGCCCGCTCCTTTTACAAGGACCAAACCGCGGTTCCTTCTTGAATGAACCTGAGGACCAAGACCTGCTCGCCATAGCGCGGGTTGTTATTTAAGAAAAAGTTTGTTTACATAAACATTTTTATACCGGCGAGGGCTTTCTTTTCGCCGCAAAGGGACTGCGCTGGAATCTGGAAGGCGATTTAATCGCCGAATTCATGTTAAGTATCTCCATTTTTTAGTAATCCCATAATTGACAAGCGGATTATATAACCATACAATAACTAAAGATTCTGGATTTTGTTACGTCATAGGAGGAAGGATGATGAATATCGGAATTATCGGATACGGCAGTATGGGGAAAATGATGCTCCTCAAATACCTCGCGGCTACTGGAATCGACCAATCGGGATTCTATATCGCAAACAGAACTTACGATAAGATTAAAAACTTGAAAAACGCTTATCCTCAGCTCAACGTTTGCGCCTCCCTCGCGGAACTTGCTCCAGCGGTCGATATTGTCTTCATCTGCGTCAAGCCTCTCGATATTAAGACGGTTTTGTCCGGCATCATCGGGAGCCTTAAACCTTCCTGCCATATTGTGTCTCTCAATTCCAGCGTTTTGTTTTCTCATCTGGAACGCGTTGCGCCGAACCGCAAAATATCAAAGGCGGTCCCCAGCATTACCGCGGAAGTCAACCAATCGGTCACCTTAGTTTGCCATAACCAACTGGTAACGCAGACCGACAAAACCGAGCTGTACCGCCTCCTCGAATGTTTCGGGTCTATTACGGAAATCCCGGAATCTGAACTCAGTCTCGGGTCGGTCATAACCAGTTCCATGCCCGGGTTTATCGGCGCGCTTTTTAAGGTTATCGCTGAGGAAGCGGTTAAGCATACCTCTCTGCCTAAAGAGACTATCCTCAAAATGTTCGTAGAAACCTACTACGGAACCGGAACCTTGCTTCTGGCTAAAGCTATGACCTTCAGCAGTCTAATCGAGCGGGTCGCTACCAAAGGCGGACTTACCGAGGAAGGAACCGAGGTAATCAACGCGCAGTTTCCGCCGATTATGGAATCGCTTTTTGCCAAGACTCTGACAAAACGGAAAGCTATCATCGAGCAGTCCATCATCGAATTCAATACCCTAGACCAACAATAAGGCAGTATGCGTAATAAACTGACTAAAGAACTGGCGGTTTGCGGCTTTAACGCCGTATCAGCCGTGGCAAGAGAACGAGCCGGACTTATCAACCGCCTCTTTCTGCGGGAAGACCGGCTTCCGTCCTTTACCAAAGTGTGCAAAGCTCTGGCGGAACGGAAACGTCCCTACAAACTCTGCGGAAATGAAGAATTGGAACGGCTCTGCAAAAGTCCTCATCACCAAGGGGTGGTGGCGATGATCGAAGAGCCGGAAGTGCCGAACCTCACAAGGGAAGACCTCAATGAGTGGACGAAAGAAGGCAAAACCGGCTTGGTTTTACACTCGGTAGGAAACGATCTCAACTTAGGAGCCATTGTCCGATCCGCGGCGTTCTTTGAGGCTCATTTCATCGTTCTTTCCGAAGGAGATACTGAAGCCCGCTTGACCACCGGAGCATACCGCGTCGCCGAAGGAGGCATGGAATTTGTGGTCTTCCGCAAAATCCGGGATACAGCCGCGTTTCTCCGAGACGCCTCTAAAACCCTGATCACCATAGCCGCGGAACCCAGGGCCCGATGGCGGATTCAGGACTTGGGAACTATTATCCAAGAGAAAAAATCAGCCCTTCTCCCTTCCGGCGGAAAACGTCCGGGCATCGCGCTGGTGGTGGGCAACGAAGAAACCGGACTCCCGGAACCAGTAAAAGCTCATTGCTTGGCCTTGGTGCGTATCCCCGGAACCGGAGCCATTGAAAGCCTCAATGTGGCTCAAGCGGCCGCGCTTTTTCTTCACGAACTTTACAAATAGCCGGTTCCACGCCTCGAAAAAAAAGACTTGATTATAAAAAACAGATTGGCTATTGTTTTTCAGAATGGACATAGGAGGAATAAATGAATAAATCGTGTGCGGTTCCGTCCCGACGGTATACCGCCGGGCGCAGGCGGATGCGGCTGGGCGTCATCCTTGGGCTGACCCTCGCCGCTCTCAACGCGGGGAGCAGTTGTACCAAAGGAGAAGCCGCTCAAGGGAAACGGCTTTCTATCTATAACTGGACCTATTATACCCCTAAGTCGGTAATCGAGAAGTTCGAGAAAGAATACGGCCTTACCGTAATCTACGATGAATTCCCCTCGAATGAAGAAATGTATACCAAGATTATGGCTGGCGGAAGCGGCTACGATCTGGTGTTTCCTTCCGGAGATTACGTCGCAATCATGGCGAAACAGGGTATGCTTGAAAAGATCGATAAATCTAAGCTCTCGAATCTCGGCAACATCGATCCCGCGGTACTGCAAAAAGCCCAATATGATCCGAATATGGAATACTCGGTGCCGTATTACTGGGGCGCGGCCGGTATTGCGGTAAATACCGCCAGAGTTCCTGATTTTGAACGGAAATGGACTGTTTTCAGCCGAACCGATCTGAAAGGACGTATGACCATGCTGGACGATATGCGGGAAGTCATGGGAGACGCGCTGGTCAGCTTGGGATATTCAGTGAATTCCAAAAACCCCGGGGAGATTGAAGCCGCGAAAAATCTGATCAATACGAATTGGAAGCCGAATCTGGTGAAATTCGACGCCGAAGCCTTCGGCAAAGGCTACGCCAACGGAGATTTTTGGGTGGTACAGGGCTATGCGGAAGTGGTTTTTGCAGAGATACCCCCGAATTCTCAGCTTCGGAAAGATACGGTCTTCTTTATTCCTCCCGAAGGAGGACCCGCGTATATCGACAGTATGTGTATCTTGAAAAACGCGAAGAATCTTGATACGGCTTATACGTTTATCGACTTTATCCACCGCCCGGAGATTTACGCGGAATTTGCGGATACCTTCGGCTTTCCCGCCACGGTTAACGCGCCCGCCCGGGAACTTCAGACCGTTGCCCCCTATTACCAGACAGAAGACCTAAAGGCAACCGAACTCAAAGACGATCTCGGAGACGCGCTGGAATTGTATAGCAACGCATGGTTCAACTCGGTCCGGACGGGAAACTAGTATGAGGCAACGCCCACAGCCGGATAAGCTCGACCACTACGTTAGTAGCCGTTGCCATATCCGGTACGGATACCCACTCAAGACGGCTGTGCCAATTCCTGCCGCCAGTAAAGATATTGGGCGTAGGGATTCCCATCTCGGTAAGCCGGGAGCCGTCGGTTCCTCCCCGGATGGGTTTAAGCCGGGGCTGAATCCCCAGATTGGATACGGCTTGTTTCAAAATAGCCATAACTTCCGGGCGGGCGTCTATCTTTTCTTTCATATTGTAATACTGAGGCTTGGAACTTACCGTAACCTGACCTCCCGGAAACTGAGCTTCCACCGCCCGGGCGAAATGATCCAGCGCGCTCACTCGGCGTTCCGCTCCGGCTCGGTCAAAATCCCGGATATAACACTCCAAACAAGCCTTCTCCGGAGTCCCCTGAATAGCCATAGGGCAATAATAGCCGTAATATCCGTCAGTAGCTTCCGGGCTTTCAGATCGGGGGAGCATCGACGCAAAAACTGCCGCCATAAGCGCGGCATTCGCCATAACCCCCCGGGCGTAGCCTAGATGTATGGCTTTCCCGGTAAAACGAACATCCGCTTTGCAGGCGTTGAAACATTCAGCCTCCACTTCCCCGGCAGGACCTCCGTCTAAGGTATAACAGGCGGTTGCGGTAATCTTGCTCATAGGAAATTCGGGCAGTCCCTTACCGGTTTCCTCATCGGGAGTGAAGATTAGTTCTACCAGACCATGGGCTATTTCAGGATGAGCCAGCAGATATTCCGCGGCGGTTATAATTTCCGCAATTCCCGCCTTATCGTCCGCGCCTAAGAGGGTTCTTCCGTCAGTATGAATGAGGGCTTTGCCTTCTTGAGCCGCCAAATCAGCATCCGTTGCCGGGTCTAAGGCGTATCCCTCAGCAAGATCGATCCTTTTCCCGTTATAGGCTTCAACTAAAGAAGCCCTGACATCCTGCCCGGATACATCGTCAGCCGTGTCCAAATGAGCCATAAACGCCACCGGAGCGCAGGCTTCCTTTCCCGGGGTCGCCGGAATCCGGGCAATCACATAGCAATACCCGGTCAGTTCTACATCGGAAACGCCCAAAGCCTGCAACTCTCTGACCAACGCTTTGGCGAAATCCCACTGCCCCGGAGTAGAGGGAGTCGCTTCCACATGACGGTCGCTAGTCGTCCAGTACCGCGTATACGTTAAAAACCGTTTTACCACCGAATCGGTTATGGAGGGATCATCAATTTTCATACCAGTTATTTTAGTATACTTTTTTCTATCCTGCAATGCAAGCGAGCGGTTCAAAACACTGCCGCGCTAGGGTTTCCCCTCGGATGAGTCGGTTCTTTTTTTCTTTTTTTTCAGGCTTTTTTTCAGGCTTCGGAGTTTTTTTCTGATGGATTCCGCGGCGATAAACATATCCTTCGCCAGCGGGCGATAGGCGTAATCCCAACTGCCGGGACGATGAATAATCCGCCCGCCGAATCCGGTCTTAAACCGATACAGCCCAGCCATCGGATGCTCAGGGTCATCCCGAGGCGGTATGCCGAATAAATCGTAGACCCCGCAACCCGCCGCTTTCGCATCCCGAATAGCCCGCCACTGCAACGCGTACGGCGCCATAAGATTCCGCTTCGCATCGGAAGACGCGCCGTACAAATA
>JAIRPH010000207.1 GCA_031257135.1 Spirochaetaceae bacterium | reverse complement strand
TTGGATGACGATAGGCTCGCCTCCTTCAAGCACGGAAACGCACGAATTGGTCGTTCCCAAGTCGATGCCGATTATTTTTCCCATAAATAAAAAACTCCTTTCCAGATTTTTTCTTTTCTAAAAATATTTTTCTTTTCTTCCATATTTTAAATATACTAAATTTTCTTTGCGAATTTTCTGCTTACGGAACCGCAGAGCGCGGGCGGGATACCGGCGTGATCGAAGTGTCCGAGGGTCCGGTCAATATCGGTATCGGAAAGTCCTGACGAACTCTCGATGCGGATTTTCTGCTCCTTGCCGGTCCCTAAATCTTTGGCGAAAACGTGGACAATGCCGTTTGCGTCAATATCGCAGGTGACCTCGATTTGCGGGACCCCCTGGGGCGCAGGCGGGATGCCGACGAGATCGAAGCGTCCGAGGGTCCGGTTTTGGTTCGCCATTTCCTGTTCGCCCTGAAGGACCTGAATGGAAACCGCGGTTTGTCCGTCCGCGGCGGTGGAGAAGATTTGGCTTTTCCGGGTGGGAAACGAGGTATTTCTGGGGATGAGTTTGGTCATCACCCCGCCGAAGGTTTCGATACCCAGCGAGAATTCCGTTACGTCAAGGAGAAGCACGTCTTTGACGTCGCCTCCGAGGATGCCGCCCTGAATCGCCGCGCCGATAGCGACGGCTTCGTCAGGATTGACCCCTTTGTTGGGGTCTTTTTTGAAGAGGTCTTTGACGATCTGCTGAACCGAGGGAATTCTGGTGGACCCGCCTACGAGAATGACTTCGTCGATTTGGTCTGCCGAGAGTCCCGCATCCGCGAGGGCTTTTTTGCACGGTTCTTTGGACCGTTCAAGGAGGTCTGACACCATTTGCTCGAATTTCGCCCGGGTGAGGGTTTTCTGCAAATGTTTTGGTCCGCTTTGGTCCGCGGTGATGAAGGGCAGGTTGATTTCGGTGGTCTGCATCGCGGAAAGTTCGATTTTCGCCTTTTCCGAGGCTTCTCTGAGCCGTTGCAGAGCCATTCGGTCCTGTCCTAAGTCGATGCCCGAATCTTTTTTGAACTCGCTTATGAGCCATTCCATAATTCTGCGGTCGAAGTCGTCTCCGCCGAGGTGGGTATCGCCGTTTGTGGACGTGACTTCAAAGACTCCTTCCCCTAATTTGAGGATGGAAATACCAAAGTAGCCGCCTCCGAGGTCGTAGACCGCGATGGTTTTTTCTTTTTTTTGGTCTTTATTGCAGCCGAAGGCGAGGGATGCGGCGGTCGGTTCGTTGATGATTCGTTTGACTTCGAGTCCTGCGATTTTGCCGGCGTCTTTTGTGGCTTGTCTCTGCACGTCATTGAAGTATACCGGGACGGTAATGACCGCTTCGGTGACGGTTTCTCTGAGGTAGTCTTCTGCGGCTTCTTTCATTTTTTGCAGAACGAACGCGGAAATTTCTTGGGGGGAATACTTTTTTCCGTCAATATCGACCCGCACATCGTCGCCTTGTTCGACGACCTTGTAGGGGACCAGCTTTATTTCGTTGCCCACCTCGGAGTAGCGGCGTCCCATAAACCGCTTAATCGAATAAACCGTATTTTCCGGGTTAGTGATCATCTGGTTTTTCGCGGGTTGCCCGATAACCCGCTCGCCTTTTGCGGTAAACCCGACGATAGAAGGCGTCGTGCGCCTGTCTTCTGAGTTCTGGATGACGATAGGCTTACCTCCTTCAAGCACGGAAACGCAGGAATTCGTCGTTCCCAAGTCGATGCCGATTATTTTTCCCATAAATAAAAAACTCCTTTCCAGATTTTTTTCTTTATCTTTTCTAAAAAAAATATTTTTTCTTTTTTAAATATACTAATTTTTCTTTTCTTCTTTAAATTTTTAGAAGAAAGGAAAAACCTACTGAGCCTCCCCGGGCTGATCCGGCATGATGACCTTGACCTTAGCGGTTCTGATCACCCGATCCTTCAGGGTATAGCCTTTGAGGAATTCTTCGCCGACCGTAGGTTCTTCGGTTTCCGGGGATTTTTCCGTGGCGATTGCCTCGTGCCGGTTCGGATCAAAGGCTTCGCCCGCGGAATCGTAGCGTTTCAGCCCCCACTTGTTTTCCAACTGGGAACTGAGGCGTTTTTCGATCATGCTGATTCCCTCGTAGAAGCTGGAAAAATCCTTCGAGGTTTCCGCGGATTTGATCGCCCGCTCAAAGTCGTCGATGACTTGGATAAGGTCCAAGAGAATGGCTTGATTAGCGAAATCAACGGCTTCCTGTTTTTCCCGGTTCATACGTTTGCGGAAGTTTTCAAAATCCGCGGCTTTCCGCAGGTACTGATCGTTCAGAGCCGCAAGCTGTTCCTTGAGAGCCGCAATTTCCTCTTCCTGAGTCATACCTTCTTGCGCTGAATCGGCAGACTGCGCCGGTTCATGCTCATTACCCGGATCAACCCCGGAAACCGCGCCGGCTTCTTCCGCAGGGACTTCCTCATTCCTGCTTTCGTCGTGACCAATATCGTTTGACATGAAAATCCTACACCTTTCTCCATAAATTTTTATATTCTTTACTAAAAACATACTTAACCTAACGCCTAAAGGTCAAGAATTTTCGGCTTCAGAAATTGGTTTTTTCCAAACCGGCGTTAAAAGGTTTGAAAAAAAGGACTTTTGAGAAGCGGCGCCTTAAATATAGCTTATGTCCTCGCCCAAATCCGCCGGCGAGCGTCAGACGCCCCGCCCAGAGGATGGGATGTATTCGAGTATTGACGGCTTGCGGTTTTTACGGTTTTCAGGCATACTTAGGCTCATGCCGATAAAAATTCCGATGGCTTTGCCCGCATATTCCGCGCTGAAAAAAGAAAACGTCTTTGTTATAGCTGACGTCAGAGCCGAGCATCAGGATATCCGCCCTCTTAGAGTCGCTATCGCCAATCTCATGCCTACCACGGTGGATACGGAAATACAACTGCTCAGGCTTTTGAGCAATAGCCCCTTACAGGTGGATATAACCCTCCTGCGTATGGGAAGCCACATATCCCGCAACGCGCCGCCCGGACATCTTGAGCGGTTTTACGTCAATTCAGAATGGATTATGAATACCCGGTTCGACGGGCTTATCATCACCGGCGCGCCGGTCGAAACCCTGCCCTTTGAAGCGGTGGATTATTGGAATGAGCTTGCCGCTGTGCTGGACTACTCAGCGCGCAGAGTCTGGTCTACCCTTCATATCTGCTGGGGCGCGCAAGCCGGACTCTACCACCGCTACGGCATCCCCAAGCGGGGCTTAGATCGGAAGCTCTTCGGGATTTTCCCTCATCGGGTTCGGGGACGGCATACCTTGTTCCGGGGTTTCGACGACGAGTTTCTCGCGCCCCAGTCCCGGCATACCGAAATCGACCGCGAAGCCATAACCCGCCGCCCAGACCTCGCAATCCAGTCAGAATCGGAAGAAGCGGGGATATTCATCGTAACCGCCAGAGAGGGCAGGGAAATATACGTCACCGGTCATTTGGAGTACGATCCTCTGACCTTAGACCGGGAATACCGCCGGGATTTGGACAAAGGGCTTCCCATCGAAGTTCCGAAAAACTATTACCCCGGAGACGATCCCAACACGCCCCCGATAGTCCGCTGGCGGGCGCACGCTCATCTTTTTTTCTCAAACTGGCTTAATTATGTGTATCAGGAGACGCCCTACAACCTTGATGATCTTTTCTAATTAGTCGCTCTGACCTATAGAAGACCGCATATCCGTATCGGCTTGGATGTTTTTAAGACGATAGTAATCCATGACCCCGAGATTGCCGGTTCTGAAGGCGGCGGCTATCGCCAAGGGGATTTCCGCTTCCGCAAGCACCACCTTCGCCCGATTTTCCTGCACTTTGGCGATCATCTCCTGCTCTTGAGCCTGCGCCGCGGCTCGGCGTTTTTCCGCCTCCGCCTGAAACCGCCGCTTATCCGCTTCCGCCTGATCCGCCTGCAACTTCGCGCCGATGTTCGCGCCTACGTCAATATCCGCAATATCAATCGAAAGAATCTCAAAAGCCGTTCCCGCATCAAGCCCTTTCTCCAAAACCCGCTTGGATATAATATCAGGATTTTCCAGCACCGATTTATAACTCTCAGAAGAACCGATAGTCGTTACAATGCCCTCGCCGACCCGGGCTATGATGGTCTCCTCCGTCGCGCCCCCGACCAGCCGCTCGATGTTCGCCCGCACCGTTACCCGCGCCTTGACCTGAAGCTGAATCCCGTCTTTCGCTACCGCGTCAATCGTGTTTTTCCCTTTGCTTGCGTCCGGGCAGTCGATCACTTTAGGATTGACGCTGGTCCTAACCGCTTCAAGCACATCCCGCCCGGCAAGATCAATCGCCGCGGCCCGCTGAAACGGCAGAGGAATATTCGCCTTATTCGCCGCCACCAACGCCCGGCTTACCTTCATCACATCCCCGCGGGCGAGAAAATGAGTTTCCAGCATATCCGAATCCACCTCTATCCCGGCTTTGGAAAGCATAATCCGGGAATCCACGATAACCCCGGCATTTACGTGCCTGAGCCACATCCCAATGAGCTTTCCCATGCCCACATAAGAGCCGGAAAGCAACGCCCGAAACCACAGCCCGAAAAACCGAAAAAATAACGCAAGAAACCCCAGCGCAATAATCCCGGCGATAACCATCACAATAAGCGTACCAATCATACCTTAAGTATACCGGAAAAACCCGAAGCCGCAAGTTCCCGGCTATTCAAATTACGCCTTCGCCAGATTGCGTCTGACGCCATAGGTTAAAAAAGGCTTGACGTAGTTTTTTAGATTCATATATTATCAGGTAAGGAGGCTTTATGGTTTATCAAAGAAATGTTTTATATGCGGCGGTTTGTATTGGAGCGTTTATATTGTTTAGCGGCTGTAGTTCCACATCGAAGGTCACGAGGGTTGACGCCGATACGCAGACCGATTTAAGCGGACGCTGGAATGACACGGATGTCAGGATTGTGTGTAATTCTCTGATTGAGGATTGTCTAAATTCTGGACGGGTATCGCAATTTATCGTCCAGTATGCTGGAGAGCATGGCGGGAATCCGCCTACGGTGATAGTCGGCGCCTTTAGGAACGACAGTAGCGAGCATATCGATACGTCGATTATTTCCAAAAGCATGGAGATTGCCATTGTAAACAGCGGGAAACTTGATTTTGTCGCCGGCGGAGATACTCGGAACGAGTTGCGGGCTGAACGTCAGGACCAGCAGGCTAATGCCAGCGAAGAAACCGCTTCGGCTCTGGGCAATGAGACGGCCGCTAATTTCATGCTTACCGGCGCGGTAAAAGTCATGGTAGATAAGGCGGGAGACACTTCGACGCGGACCTATTTTGTAAGCGCGGAATTGACCAACCTTGAAACCAGCGTGCGCCTATGGATGGGCGAAAACAGCGAGATTAAAAAAATCATTAAGCAGGCTAAGAATAAGTTTTAAGCTCTTGACTCCCCGGATAGTTTTGATTATATTTAGAAAGCAGACATCCGGGGGTGTACCGGTTTCGACTGGTACGGTTCGGGGTGCAGGTTGCAGGTGGAGCGCCGACCTCCTGATTCGGCAAAACGATAACTGCCAAAAACGACAGTTCTTACGATTACGCCTTAGCCGCGTAGTCGTGCTGATTGCGCCTAGTTGCGCGGTCCCGTGGAACCCTCCCGCCGCTCTGAGGGCGGGCTTCCGCGAAACAATCAGAGCTGGTTCCGCGCCGGTTTCGGACGGCCCGAAACGAGAACCTCCCGAACTACGGATGCGCCGCGAGCCGCGCCGCCCAGCGCATCCCGACAATTAAACCGCGGCTAAACCTGTAGAGGCTTGTATTTCGCGTATTAGGACGCGGGTTCGACTCCCGCCACCTCCATTTTTTCCTTTTTTAGAAAAAAGATAAAAATCCTTCTTGATATACTTTACCGCCTCAGAGCGTCTCGAAAAAAATTTTTAGTGCAAAAGCAGGGGACAACGGGGTTTAAGGTATTGACGTTATATTTTTAAGGAGTTCAGTCTATGAAACAATACGGATTTATGGCGGCTCTGCTGATCTGCGGAGGGTCTGCGGTTTTCTCTTTTCAAGAGGGGTGGATGAGTCTCGGGTTCGAGTTCGGTAATTATATCGAACGCCGTGCGGAAGGAACTGACTATACCGGCGCGCCGGGGTTCAATTTGAGGTCCTATTCCTTTGACGACGCCCGCAATGTGGGATTCTTCTTTCATTGGAGTTTTTTGGTCCCGGTTGTCGGCGATTATACGGAGTTCGGTTCCAGGTACGACTTTGTTTTCGGTCCCGGGTTCAGGTACGGTTTCAGCGATAATCTGACCCTTCATTTCGGCGTCGGCTTAGACTGGATGATCGGAGGCGGAAAGTATACCGAAGATTCCGTTGATTACTCCCGAAGCCTAACCGCTTGGGGAATCGGCGGCGATATAGCCCTGAAGTTCGACCTTACCGACTCCGTCTATATTAACGCCGGCGCGGCGCTTTCATGCTTTTTCCTCGGAAATGAAAGCCGCTCGAAAACTTACAAAGAAGGCGACGATACTACCGTCATAATCCAGCTCTCCGACGGCAAAATACAGGACTTCGTGTCCTTCGGGATAAAACCCTACCTGTGTATCGGGTCTAATGTCTACGCTGAACGAGCGAAATGGGGAAAACCGCCCAGAAACTAAGCCCGGAGCCGTTTGTCCGCTCCGGTTACGCCAAAATCAAGGAGTATTTTATGAAGAAAATTGCTACGCTGGCGTTGACGCTGGCTTTAGGCGGGTCCGCTCTTTTCGCTCTTGAAGAAGATTGGTTTACCATCGGATTTGAGTTCAGCAATTATATCGAACATAGCTCGGATGGAACGAAGTATATCGGCGGTCCGGGGATTAACGTCAAGGGCTATTCCTTCAATGATAACCATGACATCGGGTTTTTCATCCTTTCTAGTATTCTGTTTCCTCTTATCGGTATAGAAGATGAAACTTTCAGTCTGCAAGACGACATCATAGTCGGTCCCGGATTCCGGTATAGGTTCAGCGATAGACTGGCGCTTCATTTCGGCGCGGGCATAGACTTCCTGTTCGGACTGAGCCTCAATACCAAAGACCAGATTAATTATACCCGGCTGTACATAAATTGGGGAATCGGCGGAGACCTCGGACTAAAGTTTGATATTAGCGACGTCATCTATATTGACCTAGGTACGTCCCTTTCCTGCTTTTTCCTCGGCTATGAATCGCTGACAAAATCGTTCAAACGGGACGACGCTACTACCGTCCAAACCGATCTAGGAAGCGGCAGAATACAGGACTTCGTCTCCTTTGGAATAAAGCCTTACATAGGCATCGGATTTAACGTCTATCAGGAAAAACCAATCCGCGGAAAACCGCCCAAAAACTAACCAAAAATGCCGGAGACTATCGGCTCATTGCCGAATAACTCTCGAATCCTCCGGCGGAACAAATCAGGAAGCGGAGCCGTCAAGGTTTCCGGCAAACCAGCGGGACGATTCTCAGGGAATTCCAGCGTATACGCATGAAGCAGAAAGCCCTCCCGCTGAAAACTGCCCCCGTATTTCCGGTCTCCCGCCAAAGGATGCCCGTGAAACCCAGCCTGCGCCCGAATCTGATGAGTCCTGCCCGTGCGTATCTCCGCTTCAATAAGAGAATATCCTTCGGCGGACATTACCGGACAGATTAGAGTTTCCGCGGTTTGTCCGCGGTCCTGCCCGGCAACAAAAGTCTTCCGGGCGGTTCTATCCCGGAAAAGCGGGTCTCCCCACACCGCGGAAGCCGTTACCGCGCCGTCTACTAAGGCAAGGTATTTTTTCTTGAGCCGGCGCTTTTGTAGGGCATCGCTGAAATACCGCGCTCCTTCCAACGTTGCGGAAAAAACAATAATGCCGCTGGTCGGCTTGTCAAGCCGGTGAAGCGGTCCGGGTTTGAAAGAAAGAGACGGCGGGATTTTCCGGCTGAGGTATGCCTGTACGAGATCATCGAGACTGTCATAACCGTGAACCGCAACGCCTGCGGGTTTATTAAGGACGAGGATGTCCGGGCTTTCCCAGAGGATGCGTTCCGCAACGGCGTCTGACCCCGAGTCCGGCGGACGTCTGACCCCGGGAACGCCTCTGCCGGCGGAAATCTTCGGAATTGCGATAACCGAACCGGCTTTGACTCGGTCCGCTCCTGACGCAGGATGCCCGTCAACCGAAACCGCGCCTTTACGCAACAGCCGGTGAATCCCTGACAGCGGCATATCCGGCAAGGCTTTCCGAAGAATCCGGTCGAGCCTGCGCCCGGCATCGTCCGGGGCGGCAATCAGCTCTGTAACCATGATTCGGGATGGGCGGATTTGAACCGCCGATCTCTTGCTCCCAAAGCAAGCGCCTTAGCCCCTAGGCTACATCCCGGAAGTATTTCATTTTTATTATACGAGAGCGGTATGCGCTAAATCAAGTACTATAGCGCGGCATTTTTCCGGATTATACCGCGTCTTATGGGCTGAATCTATAAAAATCCGCAGAGTATGCAGAGATTTTATAAAGGCTTGCACGGTTTCGGCTTTAAACACCCCGGAACTTTCCTCGAAGTAGCAGGCTTCATCGGTAACATAGAGTCCCGTTTCAAAGGAAATCGGTTCGGGAATGTCGATGATAACCTCTTCCGGCAGGACTTGGATGCCGAAAGACCGGGAAAACTCAGCCGCCGCCGTCTCTTCATAGCGGGACCGTTTAGTAATATCCAGCAACTCAGGCGGCAGAGCCTCGGTATAGGGCAATTCCGCGGCGGTTACATACAGATTTCCATCCCGAACCTTATCCGCCAGCCTAAGAAGCGGCGTTTTCCGGCTCGCCATGAGCGTGAGAAAACTCTGATCGTCCAGATTATACAGCTCTTCCGGAGAAATACTCCGGCTTTCCAGCGCGCTCAGTAAGGCTTTCTTGATCATCGCTGTGGCTGAACGTACCGCTGGATGCCAATACACCGTCCGATACATGAGATATTTTGAAAACAATACGGATTCCACACTGGAAATAGCTCTGGAATCAATATCGATGCCCCGTTCAGGATGAGGATGAAGCCGGGAAAGGATGAAATCTACATCCTGAACGCCGTAGGGAACTCCGCAATACCGGGCGTCTCGGTTTAGATAGTCCAGTTTGTCCGGATCAAGAACGCCTGAGAGGAGTTTCCGGTAAAACCGCAGTTCCTTGTCTTTGTTCCCGGGCAAATCCGTATCAATGATTGCCGCGGTTAGATAAGGGTCCGCTCCGGTCGCGGCGGTTAGGCTTTTCACCGGCTCCGCGAGGATTATTTTTGCCGTCAACGCTTCGTGAGATTCCAAAGGCAGTTCTTTAAGCGAATGAGTGTAAGGAAAGTGTCCCAAGTCGTGGAGGAGCGCGGCCGCAAGAAAAGATCGGATACCGGCAGGGCTGATCCAGTCCTCCGCGCCTCGTTCAGCGAAATGCCTCAACGCCCGCCGGGCGAGGTGATACACCCCGATTGCGTGAGCCGCTCTCGTATGGGTCGCTCCGGGATATACGCAATAGGTGGGTCCTAACTGAAAAATCCGATGGAGCCGCATAAACGGCGCGGACCTGGTTAGAGCTTCCATGTCCGGAGTCAGATATATATGTCCCCACAGTACATCCCGAATAGGCGCGGTAAACCCGTGTTCCAGAGCCGTATAGATGGCATCTCTCATACCGGCATACTACCGGATTTTTGCGGCTCTGTCCAGTCGCCCCTAGAGGACTCATTCAAAGTAAAATTAGTAGCGGGCGGCCGCGTATTCTACCCAGCCTCCGGCTTCCACGAGCGCGCGCTCAAAATCCCTGAGCGTAAAGCCGACGCTCCGCTCCGCAGACCCAGACGCGAAGGTAAAAAAACCGCGGTCAACGTCAACCGACAAAAACGTCTCAACCCCGGCAAAATCCCGAAAAAGCCCATCCAAAACCGCCCCGGATACCTCCGCCGCAATCATCC
>JAIRPH010000203.1 GCA_031257135.1 Spirochaetaceae bacterium | reverse complement strand
TTGGTGGTCTCCGGCATAAACGCGGGAGCCAATATCGGAACCGATATTCTCTATTCCGGCACCGCGGCGGCGGCTCGGCAGGCGGGATTGTACCACATTCCGGCGGTCGCGCTCTCGCTGGCGGGAAAAGCTCCCTTTTATTGGAAAGAAACCGTAGCCTTCGCGGTGGAACATCTCGAAGAATTTGCGGAACTGTGGCGGGAGGACACCTTTATCAACGTAAATATGCCCAATACGCCCCATCTCGAAGGAATGGCCGCCACCTTTCCATCTCTTAGAAGGTATGAAGACAGCCTTGAAATCATTACTGCTCAGGACGGTCGAAGATATTGCTTTGTCAATTTCGGGGATATTATTACCAAAGCGGAACCCGGTTCCGACGGAGCGGTGATTGCCCAGAATATGGTATCCGTCAGCCCAGTGTTTATTCACCCAGTGGTTAGACGGGATCGGTGTCCCGGAGCGCCGGACTATGCCGGCGTCGCGCCAAAACCGGACCCTTTTTAAAAGAAGGAGTAACCCATGGTAGGAACGATTCAGGAAGGTATTCGGCTTTTCAACATGAAACGATGGGAATTGGCTATTCAGGAATTTGTGGAAGCGTTGTCCCGGGTTAATCCTGAGGACGAAATCCTTTCCCTTGACCTTGCATATTATCTCGGTTTGTGCTACACTAAATTAGAACAGTTCGACGAGGCGTTGATCTACCTTGAACAAGTAGTAACCGGCGCGCAAGACGTTATGCGGGTTCACCAATGCCGGATAACGCTGGCTTATATTTATGTGATTACCAAGCGCACCAAAATGGCGGAATCTGAACTCGCCCGGCTCGCGGAAAACGGCTTCGAGTCAGTCCAAGTGTACACAATCCTAGCCTATACCGCATGGGCGGACCGGCAGTATCAGAAAGCGGTCGATTTGTATAAAAAAGCCCTGCAAATCGATAATAATAACGCTACCGCCATAAACGGCTTAGGATATATCCTCGTGGATACCGCAATGGACCCTCAAAACGGACTGCTCTTCTGTAAAAAGGCGGTAGATATGAATCCTAAAAATCCATCCTACCTTGATTCCCTGGGATGGGCTTACTTTAAAAACGGCAATCACCGGGAAGCCGTAAACTGGCTCCGCCGGGCATTGGATTTAGCGCCTCAGCACAAGGAAATACGGAATCATATCAAAATCGTAGCGGGAGAAGCTGGATGAACATGATAGAAATCATCGGCAGGACAATAAAAAACCGGCGGATGATGTGCGGATATTTGTTGGTTGCATCCCTCGGCGTTCTCGAAGCCCAACAATACAGCGTTGCGGACAGGAACGCCTTGTACGCTCAGGAAGAATTCAGACTTGGCGTGCAAGCCTATAACCGGTTCGCCTTTAACGAGGCAATCCTTTCGTTTGAACGGGCTCTTTCGCTTCAGCCCGGAGAGCCTCGTATTTTGGATTGGCTGGGACGAGCCTATTACCGGTCCGGCTTAGAGGAAACCGCCCTCAGACAGTGGCGTTCCGCCGTAGGCGGATACGCCGTCTCTTCCGGAGAAGCCCTCTTGCTAGGAAGCCGAATCGAAACCGTGCGGAACCGCCGGAGCCTCTTGTCTATCGTAGAAGACGGAGTCCGCTATGTAGAGTCCGGCAGATATATCGGACGACATGAGGATCAAATTTACTTTAAACAGCCGACCTCGATTTTACCCTTAGAAGACGGAACCGCTTGGATCGTAGCCTACGGAAGCAACGAGCTGGTGCGGATTGACGTAAACGGAATCATCCGCCAGCGTCAGCGGGGACCCTTGAACGGCTTCGACCGCCCCTATGACCTTGCCCGCGGTCCTGACGGGAGGCTCTTCGTTTCAGAGTATCACGGAGGACGGGTAAGCGTTCTCAACGCCGACGGAGATTGGCAATACTATATCGGTTCCAAAGGTCAAGGAGACGGTAAATTTGTGGGTCCCCAAAACATCGCGGTAGATGAGGCGGGGTATCTGTATGTGGTAGATTACGGCACCCGCCGGATTTCCAAGTTCGATCCTAATGGAACCTTTATCCTCGCTTTCGGCAACAAAATCGCGGGGTTTCCGGGTTTCCTTTCTCCTACGGGAATTGCGGCGCGAAACGGCAGAATCTATGCCGCGGATAACGCAACAAAACAGATTTATATGTTCGATGGACACGGACGGTATCTGGGGATTCTCCTCAAGGAAGGACTCGCGGGACCTGAAAGTCTCAGGTTTCTCCCGGACGGCAGGCTCCTCGCCGCGGATACCAACCGGATTATCATGATTGACGTTGATTCAGCGGTAATCCGAAGCCTCGGAGTCGCGGGAAACGCCGCGATGCGTATCGTCGGCGCGGCAATGGATCGAAACGGAAACGTGCTGGTTGCGAATTTCCAAAAAGACGAAGTCGCCATAATGACCCGGTCTACCGATCTGGCTTCCGGGATTTTCGTACAAATCGAGCGGGTTGTGTCCGATAGATTTCCTCTGGTTACGGTAGAAATTTCAGTAGAAGATCGACTGCGGCGTCCCATTGTCGGACTTGACGCGAGAAATTTTCTTCTGAGCGAGAAAGGATACCCGGTTACGGAACAAAACTTTCTCGGCGCAGGCTATCGGTCCGCCAACGCTGACATATCCATCCTGATGGAACGTTCCGCTCATACCCAGAGCTTGCAGGAAGAGTTGATTGCGGCAATGCGGGATATTGTTAATGATTTCTCCGGGACGGTGGTTTCCGTCGTGTCCGCTGGGGAACAGCCCGTGAAAGAACGCATCGCCGGAGGCGTCTCTTTGACGGCCCGAGGAAACGCCGCTTCCTACAGCCCTCGGTGGCGGTTTGATCTGGGACTGCGGCTTGCGGTTACTGACCTCCTGCCGGGCGAAAAAAAACGGGCGGTGGTTTTTGTCGGAGCCGGAACATTAGGAGAACTCGCTTTTGAACAGTACAGCCTTGCCGAATTAGGCGCGTATCTTGCGAACAACGGCATTGTTTTTCATGCGGTTATTGTCGGAAACGCTCCCGCCGACGAAAAAATTCGGTATCTCTGCAATCAAACCGGAGGACAAATTATGCCGCTTTATCGTCCTGAAGGCATCGGACAGGTCATTAAAGGTATCTCCGCAAAACCAAGCGGTTCTTATGTTTTCAGCTATCGGTCGCAGTTGGCGACCGATTTCGGCAGAGCCTATCTGCCAATAGAAGCGGAAGTGTATCTTATGGACCGTTCCGGCAGAGACAGTACGGGCTACTTCCCGCCCCTAGAATGAGCCGTCAAAAGCTCATTCCCTTAGACTTGAGAAGTTTTTAAAACAGACGCGCTACAGAAGGGGCGGCGTCTTCCGCTTCGTTTGCGGTATAGCCTACAGCCTGCGAAGGATTTTGCAGGATGCCGATAAAGGCTTTCTCGTCAATCATGGGAATTCCGAGACCGCGAGCTTTTTTGTTTTTAGCCGAACCTGATCGGGGATCGTTAGTTACCAGAAACGAAAGGTCTTTCACGACCGAGGATTTGGCGGAACCGCCTAAAGCGCGTATCTTTTCTTCCGCTTCGCTTCGCTTCATAGAGGAAAGTTCTCCGGTAAAACAGAAAGAAAAGCCTTTGAGAGGCTGAGTATCTTCCGGGGGCGGCGGGGCAATCGCGATAATCCCTGTTGCAAGCGTCTGATCCATCTCTTCCGCGGTTTCTTTAAGACCCTCAACGATGATGCCCGCAGTGATTGCGCCGAGACCGTATACCTCCGCAAGGGCTTCTGCCGAAGCGGATCGGAGCTTCTCTAAGGTATTAAACCCCGCGGCAACCGCCTTTTCCATAATGGTTTCCCCGACGCCCTCAAAGTCAAATCCCGCGACAAAGGCGGACAGCGGTAATTCCCGTTTGGTTCGGATATGCCGTATCACCTTAGCCGACGAGAGTTCTCCCATCCGCTCAAATTCAGCGAGTTCCTCCGGATTCAGGGTGTACAGTTCTGGAATCCGCCGGACCCGTTCTTTATCGAAAAGCTGACGAATGAGTTTTTCCCCCAATTCCCGAATATCTAAAACCGCAACCCACTTCTGCAAACGGTGCAGGAGACGTTTTGGACATTTCGGATTAGGACAAAACAGCCGGGTTCCGCCGTCTTCCAAGTCCGCGCCGCACCTTTCGCATCGGGTAGGAAATTCGATGTCCTGCTCCGGCTCTTTCGGGAGAGACCCTTCCGGCGCAAGCCCCTCAATCTTCGGGATGATCTCTCCGCGCTTAACCACAGAGACCGCCGAACCGATTTTAAGCCCCAGCGAACGGATCATATCGGGATTGTTGAGATTCGCCCGTTGAACCGTAGTTCCCGCGATACGCACCGGATCGACCACGCCGATAGGCGTATAAGTCGCGCCGGATTCGCTCCACTCCACAGCTCTAAGGATACTATAGGCTGTTTCCAAATCAAACTTAAAAGCGATCTGCCGCTCAGGACGGGCGCGCCGGAGATCGTTCATATCGGTTTTTCGGTCCTTTACCACCAGCCCGTCGATGTCAATCGGCAGGGAAGCCCGTTCTTCAGCGGTTTTCTGCCGATAGGCAATCACTTCTTCAGCATCGGAAAACTCGGCGGTGATTGTAACCGAAAAGCCCCTGTTTTTCAGCCACCTGACTTTCTCAATTTCATCCTGAAAAAAGCCGTCCTCCCCGACAGCCGCAACGTCGTAAGCAATAAGCGTGAGGTCTTCACAGCCTGCCCCGTCTTTCCGGCGCATAATACCGTTAGCCGCGTTTCGGCAATTTGCCTTTTCCGCGTACTTTTCCTTCCAGATATAGCGGGTCATCATCACTTCCCCTCGGACTCCGCCGGTAAAGGGTACGTCCAACGCCTCAACCACTCCGTCCATGCGCCGGGCGTTCAGGGTAATATCGTCGCCGACGATCCCATCCCCTCTAGTAACCGCTTTGACGAGTTTCCCTCCTTCGTACTGTAGTTCAAGACTTGCGCCGTCCAGTTTATACTGAACCACAAAGGTTTCGGGCGTTATTTTTTCAGCCCAAGATCGGAATTCCGCCGGATTTGCCGCCTTTTCCTGACTTCCCATCGGGATGAGATGCCGGGCTTTTGTAAAACCCTCGGCGGCATCCGCGCCTATTTCAGCAAGAACCTTGCTGTCAGGTTTGAGCTGTTTAAGTTCATTCCAAAGGATATCGAATTCCTCGTCAGAAATCTCCGCCTCTCCGTTATAATACGACGCCTGATATGCAGGAATAAGTCGTTCTAAGGTTTCAATGCGGGTTTCCGTTTTTTCACGTTGAGCCATATCATAAATATATGAAAAATTTCAAAAAATTTCTTTGCAATCCGCTTGACTCTTTTAAACCTTTTTCATATATTTAAAAACATTACGGGGGCGTAGCGAAGTTGGTTATCGCGTCGGCCTGTCAAGCCGAAGATCGCGGGTTCAAGCCCCGTCGCTCCCGTTAACTTCATCTTTTTTACCGAATCAAAAAGCAAGAGCGAATTGCCGGCGGGAACGGCGAGATTAAAAAGACAAAAGCTCTCGGATTTTTACCGGTTCTCCGGATGCGATAGACTTATTCGCGGCGATTCCGGTGAGGATTGAGCAGGCTCCTTCTACGTGACCTGCGGCTCGTTTAAACCGGTCTGGGGCGGGGTCGCCGAAAATATCCTCCAGCATTATCTTGTCGCCGCCTCCGTGCGATCCTGCGCCTTGTTCAAAAAAAACTTCGTAGGGTTTGCCGAACATAGGCTTTACGGTTAGATGCTTCCCTACTAAGGCGCCTTCGCTGGTTTTTTCGCCGCCGGCGTTGATATAGGACTTTTCCACTACCGTGACTTCAAGCCTGCCTTTGGAACCGTTAAAACTGATATTGTAGCCTTCCCAGGGCATATAGGCGTTCAGCGAATAGGTCATAATAGCGTTATTTTTATACCGCACGATAACTCCCATAGTATCCTCGATGGAAATATCATCGGAAAACACACTGCGGTCCCGGATATAGCCGCTATCCGCTTCCGCGTCCAGATATAAGGCTTTGAGCGTTTCGTTGGCTTCCAAGTCGATGGCGAAAGGGTCTCCTTTCGCGGCTTCACTGCCGTGACAGCGATAGTAAAAGGTGCGGATGCCTCGGCGTTCCGCGTTTTTCATGCCGTAGAAGTTGAGGTCGCCAAAGGCGAAAACCGTTTCAGGACGGCTGTCGAGCCAGAAATTCACCAGATCGAAGTGATGAGTCGCCTTATGAACCAGAAGTCCGCCGCTGTTGAGCTTATTCCGGTGCCACCGCCGGAAATAATCCGCTCCATGCTCGATGTTGAGGAGCCATTCAAAATGGACCGAGTAGATTTCGCCGATAGTCCCGTCCATGAGGATTTCCCGAATCTTCGTGTTATGCGGGGCGTAGCGGTAATTGAAAGTTACCCGCAACTGCTTGCCGGTCTGTTTCTGGCAATCGATAATGGCTTGGGCTTTTCTTTCATCAATGGTCATGGGTTTTTCGGTAATTACATCACAGCCCTTTTCCATAGACCGGATGATGTACTCATGGTGGGTACGATCCACGCTGGTAACGATTACGCAATCCGGTTTTATCTCGTCAAGCATGGTATCGAATTGGGTATAATGATATGTTTTTGCCGCTGGAACCTTGTATGTTTCGGCGAGCAGTTTGTTTGCATAATTCATCCGAGTTTGGGAAATATCACAAAACCCAGCAATTTCGGCATGATCTTTGTAGGCGGTGGAAATTGCCTCGTAATACATCCGCGCCCGTCCGCCGGTTCCTACCTGTACATATTTTTTCTTTGCCATGATTGTATCCTATATCAGAATATGAATTATGCAAGACATTCCGGCGTTCTATTTTTGGAGTATTCCGTACAAGCGGTCTGAATATGCTACCCTGTTGCGCCGCGTAAATAAGTTTGCCGGCATGGACTCTGACGCAATTCGCGGACTTGACAAAAAAAATATTTTTTTGTATGTTATACTTGGTTTTTCAACAACCGGTTTTCAGGCAACTTTCCACGCCGATGTTCGCGTAAAAGATTCCGCATACTTTTTTCATTTTTTCTCATAAGGAGAGCTTTATGGAAACAGCTCAACAGAATTCGTATCTGCTGACGGAGCCGGTGAGGAAACTCCTCCCAAAATTCGCCGTCCCCTGTGTGGCGTCTCTTATTATCTCATGTCTCTACAATATCGTTGACCAGATATTTGTGGGGCAGGGCGTCGGCTACCTCGGCAACGCCGCGACAGGCATTATCTTCCCGATAACCGTTATCGGCTGGGGACTTTCGCTCCTGTTCGGCGACGGAGGCGCGGCGTTCCTGAGCCTCTCGCTGGGCGCAGGCAACACGAAACACGCGGGCAAATCCGTTGCAAACAGCGGATTGTTTTCGTTTCTCACAGGTTTAGCGTTGATTATCATAAGCTATGTTTTGGG
>JAIRPH010000135.1 GCA_031257135.1 Spirochaetaceae bacterium | reverse complement strand
CGCGGGCGGATACCCGCTTTACTTTTTACTGGAAACGGGCTATAATTGAAAAATGTACTAGAGGGGCGGTTGATTGAGTCAGAATTTTACTATCTATAAGGGTAAATATATCTGGAATGTTACGAAAAATGAATTGAACAAGAAAAAACGCGGCATCAGTTCGAGGAAGCCTCTGAAGTGTTTGACGATCCGTTTTCCTACGAAGTATTTGATACAGAAAATTCTGCGGACGAAGACCGGTACCGAGTTATCGGAACGATAACGGGTATTATTCATGGGCGGTTTATTACGGTATCGGTAACATATCGGGATGAGCTAATCAGGTTATTTTCCGCCCGGGACTCGAATCCCGGCGAAATCGAGGAGTATAGCAATGGCGTTATATCAATTCTTGGATGAGACCCGGAATACGAATGGGCATCTCAGATATGAGTCTCTTTTGAAGGCTTTGCCTCCGGATATTCTTCGGGAACTGGCAAAGCGCAAACTTGAGGAAATAGCCGAAATCCGCAAAGCTCAAAAAGAAACGTCAAAGCCCAGCCGGTAGTGGATACAGAGGCGTCAGCCGCCGTTTTTGCCGGCGTAGCCTAAGCGGACGCGTGTCTGACGCCGCGCCCAGCGATAAAGCCCCCGCCCAAAACCGGGCGGGGCTTTTTTTGCGAGTAACGCCCGGCGGGCGGAAACCTTGCAAAGCGGCGCGCGTCATGCTATGCTAAACTGGCTGAGTGCGAGGCATTGCAGGGATACTCGCAGACTGCGCGGAAGCCTTACTTAGGAGGAGCCGCGGGTTTGATAACCGGATCAGAGCCTTTCCGGGAAACCAAGCACGCCCGATGAGCCGCCTCTTCCGGCAAAGTAGCGAACGCGCAGTAGTCCTTCATCTCAACCGCGTCAACCTGATGACCCGGAACCCCTCCAGCCCGGGAGAGCAGTTTCACCACGTCCCGAACCGACGCCCCGTGCTGACGCCCCAGCCCGACATACAGCCGAACCGAGCCGCTCGGCACCTCCGCCTGAGCGCGGCGGCGGGGATGCTCCTTGAAGGGAAGCCGTTTAGCCGTAAACCGCCCCCGCGGTTCTTCCCGCGGCGCGGTTTCCTGAAATTCCGTAATCTGCCCGTACCGAGTGGGATCAAGCATATCTCCGTACGTGAGGGTAATCAGGGCTTCAACCGCCCGCTCGCTTCCCAACGACTCGATAAGCTCCTTGCTTACCTGAGTAAGGATGGGAGAAGCCAGCTCCTGCTGAACCTCGACCGGCGCGGTCTCAAGGGATTCCGTTTCGGAGATTTCCTGAATCTCAGGCAGAGCGGCCGTAACGGATTGAATGATGCGCCGCTTCACGGCTTTCATCACGGCTTTTATCTGAGGAACCTTCATCCACTGAATCTTGCTTCCCAATGTCCGCTCTATGCTCCGGGAAAGCTGGCTGATCCGCCCCCGCTCCGCGGGAAGAGCCAAACTGACGGCTTTTCCCCGCCTGCCCGCTCTGCCGGTACGCCCTATGCGGTGAATGTAGGTTTCCCGGTCGTTAGGCAAATCCCAGTTGATCACATGGGTAAGCCGCTCAATGTCCAGCCCTCGGGCCGCAACGTCAGTCGCGGCTAAAATCGCGGTATGCCGAACCCGAAACCGCCGGAGCGTCCGCTCCCGAGCCTCCTGCGAAAGGTCTCCGTGAATCGCCTCCGCGGTATAGCCGCCTTCCACCAGCCTGCGGGCAAGCTCGTCGGCTCCGGCTTTCGTAGCGCAGAAAATAAGCCCGTAAAAGTCGTCGGCTCCGTCAATAATCCGCCGGAGCGCCTCCAGCCGATCCTCTTTCTTGACCACCAAATAAAACTGATCCACCGCAGGCTTTTCATCTTCCGGCGCGGTGTCTTCTAAAATCTCCACATCCCCAATGTGATCCCGGACAACCTTGAGAATAGCTTCAGGCATGGTCGCGGAAAAAAGCGCGACCCGCCGCTCGCTCTTCACCGCTTTAAGGATAGTCTCCACGTCTTCGAGAAAACCCATGTCCAGCATTTCGTCAGCTTCATCCAAGATAAACCAGTCTACCGAAGTAAGGTCCAACACTTTCCGTTCCATAAGGTCCATAACTCGGCCCGGGGTTCCTACGACAATTTCAGTCCCCCGTTTAAGGTCGAATATCTGATTCCTAATCGAAGCTCCGCCATAGACCGCGGTAATCCGAGGAAACCGTCCCGACGTCAAAGACGCGATTTCTCTGGTAATCTGCAAAGCCAGTTCCCGCGTCGGAGTAAGGATAATCGAACGCGGCGCATGACCGCCCTGAGTAAGGCGTTCCACTAAAGGTATCCCAAAAGCCGCGGTCTTTCCCGTTCCAGTCCGAGCTTTTACAATTAAATGCCCCTCCTCCGCAAGAAGCCGAGGCAAAGCAATACTCTGTATGGAACTAGGCGCGGTAAATCCCTTACGAGTCAGTGCGCCGAGTACCGCATCGGATAAACCGAAAGTAGCAAATGGGTGGCTGTCTGTATTCATACCTCCATTAATACAGGAAATCCCATAACAATCAATGCCCTTACCAGCAAACCCGCCGCCCTCGACGAAGCTGACCGCTCAGGGCGGTTGCGTTTTCCAGCGATATGCGCTACCTTGAAATTATGCGTAAACAAAGCGTATATCTTGAAACCACCATGTTCAACTATTACCTTGATGAAAAGAAAGACGCTCATCTGACAACCCTCGCTTTTTTTGAGGCAA
>JAIRPH010000126.1 GCA_031257135.1 Spirochaetaceae bacterium | reverse complement strand
GAAGGTTGCGAACTTTTTAGAAAAGACTACAAAGTTTCCGGCGAAGGTTTTTAAAGGTTTAGCGAAGGTTGCGGACTTTTTGGAAAAGGTTACGAACTTTTTGGAAAAGGTTGCGAACTTTTTAGAAAAGACTACAAAGTTTTCGGAAAGGGTTTTAAAAATTTTAGAAAAGATTTTAAAAGTTTGGAAAAAAATTGAGGAAGGTATAGCCGGGACTTTACGATAATTTTGAATTTGCTTATACTTTTTGGTATATATACTACGGTAAGGAGAATTCATGGCGAAAAGAGGAAAGGCGGTTATTGACCGGGAGTTATGCAAAGGCTGTTATCTGTGTATTCGGGCGTGTTCTGCGAAGGTCTTAGCGGAAGACCTTCAGCCGAATACGAGCGGAAGCCGTCCGGCAACTGCGGTTCATAAGGAAAAGTGTACCGCCTGCGGGAACTGTTTTGAAGTATGTCCTGACGCGTGCATCGAGGTATATGAATTGGAGGAAGCTGAAGCGGTATGAAGAAAGAACGATTGCTTATGAAAGGAAACGAAGCCATTGCGGAAGCCGCAATTCGGGCGGGGTGTACCGCGTACTTCGGGTATCCGATTACGCCTCAAAACGAAATAATTGCGTACATGGCTGAACATCTTCTTGAAAAGGGGCGGGTATTTATTCAGGCGGAAAGCGAAATAGCCGCGATCAACATGATCTACGGAGCCTCTGCCGCTGGAGCCAGAGCGATGACCAGTTCCTCCAGTCCCGGAATCAGCCTGAAACAGGAAGGGCTTTCCTACGCCGCGGGCGCGGACATTCCGCTGGTGCTGGCGAACATGGTTCGAGGGGGTCCCGGACTCGGATCAATCGCGCCGAGCCAGAGCGATTATTTTCAGGCAACCCGGGGCGGCGGTCACGGGGACTACCGCTGTTTTGTTCTTGCGCCGAAAAGCGTGCAGGAATGTGCTGACTTGACTTATCTCGCTTTTGATCTTGCCGATCAGTACCGTATGCCGGCGATTATCCTCGGGGACGGCATGATCGGGCAGATGATGGAAGCCGTAGTCCTCCCGCCGGAACGGAAGCTCGAAGACCTCCCGAAACGGAACTGGACGGTCGGGCGCATGGCTGACCGGGAAAGCCGGCACATCACCTCGCTTAATCTGGTTCCTGAAGAGCTGGAAGCCAAAACCCGCGCGCGCTTCGGCCGGTACCAAATCATACAACAGCAGGAACCCCGCTTTGAATGTATCGGACCTGCGGATGCGGATTTAACCATAGTCGCCTATGGAACCTCAGCCCGGGTCGCGGCGGGCGCGAGAAAACTGGCTGAACAATCGGGTTTTCCTGTGCGGGTATTCAGACCGATTACGCTCTGGCCCTTCCCCTCGGCAGTCCTTAAAGAGATCGGGGAAACCGGAAAGCCCATCCTCGCCGTGGAGATGAGCCTTGGTCAGTTGGTGGAAGACGTAAAGCTGACGGTCTTAGGCAAATCGCCGGTTCATCTGCTGGGACACTCAGGCGGGGTCATTCCCACAGAAGAAGAAGTCTACAAAGAAATCCGGCGCATCCTCGCCGGCAACCGCTGAAAGAAGGAGGAACCTATGAAAAAACTGCGCGGACATCCCCAAAGCCTCTACCCGGTTCAGACAAAATACTGCGGCGGTTGCGGACACGGGGTCATACACCGAATCATCGCCGAGCTTATCGACGAATTGGAACTGCGGGAAAAAACGGTCATCACCAATCCCGTAGGATGCGCTATCTGGGCGGACTTGTACTTCGATTTCGATTCGCTCCAGCCTCCGCACGGACGCACGCCCGCGGCCGCAACCGGCGTAAAACGAATCCTGCCGGATCATCTGGTAATTTGTTATCAGGGAGACGGCGATATGGCGGCAATCGGAGCCGCGGAAATGCTCCACGCCGCAAACCGCGGGGAAAAATTTACCACCGTCTTCGTCAATAACGCCATCTACGGCATGACCGGCGGACAAATGGCGCCCACAACCCTTGTAGGACAAAAAGCCGCCACCGCGCCCAACGGCAGAGACCCCGGCGAAGCAGGCATGGGCTACCCCCTGAAAGTCGGAGAACTCCTTGCGGTTCTCGAAGGAAGCCGCTACATCGCCAGAGGCGCGGTAAATACCGCGGGAAACGTCCGAAAAACAAAAGCCTATATCAGAAAAGCTCTGGAAGCCCAGCTCCGAGGGATCGGCTTCACCATGGTGGAAGTCCTCTCGCCATGCCCCACAAACTGGGGCATGGAACCGGTCAAAGCGGTCGAATGGCTTGAAAAACAGATGATTCCGATTTTCCCCCTGGGAGAGATTAAGAATACCTTAGAGGAGGAACGGTAAATGACGGAAAAATCTTTTTTTGCCGGATTCGGCGGACAGGGGATCATTTCGTTAGGGCAGATTTGGGTATACTGCGCCATGGAGGAAGGAAAAAACGTAACCTTCTTCCCCTTTTACGGCGCGGAAAAACGCGGAGGCATCGCCCGGGCTTCGGTCGTGGTGTCAGACGAGGAAATCGACAGCCCTCTGGTAACGGTTCCCGACTCCGCTCTGGTAATGAATCCCGACTCTCTGCCCTTGTGCGAACGTATGCTGAAAACCGGCGGGCTTATGCTGATCAACTCGTCTCTGGTCAAGGAACGCCCCCAGCGGAAAGATATACAGGTCGTTGCCGTGGAAGCCCAAGCCGCGGCGGAACGCATCGGCAACGCGCGCTTCGCCAACATGGTAGCCCTCGGAGCCATGGCGAAACTCACCGGCGCGCTGAAACTCGACGACATCGACGGCATTCTCAACAAATTCTTCCCGCCGGACAAACGCGGGTTCATCCCGAAAAACGTGGAAGCCATCACAGCAGGTTACGAATCAGTGTAACCGAGAGGAGATACCATGACCGCAGAGTTTCACAGTCTGCTGACGCGGTTTATAAAAGAAACCGGAATTGAAATACTCGACCGCCCGGAACAATGCAAAGAAGCCTTGCGCCAGTACGCCAAAGACGGCTATAAACGGGAAATCCGGCTCTTTGCCATCGGACTCGAAGCCGGATGCCACCAGGAATTCCTCAAGTCCGCCGAGCCTGAGCTTACTAAGCAGATGCTCGTCAAAAAACTGGAGGACGATTTCGGCGTCTCCTCAGCCTACGCCGAAGAAACCGTAAACCTCATCCGCTCGGTAATTTATACCACCGAACGCAGTGAAAAAATTATCGCCGCAGAACTAGAACGAAACGCCCGCGCCGGAAATCCCCGGGCCCAATACGAATTAGGAAGACTCTACGAAAGTCAGGGAAATTACAACGAAGCCCTCCGATGGTTTCAGGAAGCCGCAAAACAAGACGTAGGCTCTTACGAACAGTCCCTAAACGAAGACCTCGCGCCCCTCCCGGCAAAGGAAAAACCTAAAACCTCTTCAGACGCCTTCATACGCATCAAAGGCGGCGACTTTATGATGGGAAGCCCAGCCTCCGAAGCCAACCGCCGAGAAGACGAGCAACAACACAGCGTAAAACTCAACGCCTTTTTCATAGGAAAATTCCCCGTTACTCAAGAGGAATACGAGATCGTAATGGGCCTTAATCCCAGCAACTTTCAAGGCTCCCGCCTGCCGGTAGAAAAAATAAGCTGGTACGACGCTATAGAATACTGCAATAAACGAAGCCTTCTTGAAGGACTGACTCCGGCATACGATATCAACAAAAGCCGGTACGACATCAACAACACTAACGACTTCGACAAAAATAAGTGGCTCGTAACCCCAATCGAAGGAGCCACAGGCTACCGGCTCCCAACAGAAGCGGAATGGGAATACGCCTGCCGCGCCGGTACAAAAACGCCTTACCATACCGGCGATGTCATCTCCCCAGCTCAGGCGAACTATAACGATAAAAGCGGAACCCCTAAACTATGCACGGTAAAAGTAGGAAGCTACCCCCATAACGCCTGGGGCTTGTACGAAATGCACGGAAATATCTACGAGTGGTGCTGGGACTGGTACAGCGCGTTCAGCGGCGCAAGTTCAGCGGCTCCCTTAGGATCGATCTCCGGCACTCAACGGGTTCTGCGCGGCGGAAGCTGGAATAAGTCCTTCGAGTACCTGCGATCCGCCGCCCGCATCTGTAGCACCCCGTCTCTCAGAAGCAGTGAATTCGGCATCCGCCTCGCCAAAAACGGCTGACCCAAGCCTGAAGGTACAGCCCCGCCAATTGAGGAAGCCGCCGCGGTCTTGTAAAACAAGAAAGACAAGAACCCGAGGCTTTCCGGTTGCGCCCCGCGCCCGCGGCAGGAACAGCCCGGCGGAAACCCCGGTAATTCCGCCGATCCAGACGCCGCAACGGAATTACCCCTTGGGTTAAGTATGATTATTTTGAAAAATAACGACAACCCTTTTCAACAATTCATCAAGCAATGCTTTCCCGACGGTTTCAACATAACTCCATTGCCGGGCGTTATAGTCAATCGTTACCAGTTGTGGGGACATTGTTTACCACTGCTCTTTCCCTACAGGTTCAATCGGGTTCGTAAGCTCCGCGGTAAAACAATCCCCGGAATAATCTTTGAAAAGATACTCAATAGTCCCTTCCCGCGGGGTTTCGGGCTTGGAAATGGTCAAGATATGTTCTTTAACTTCCAAAACCACCTCGTCGTTTGCGCTGATTCCCAACTGCCGAGTCATTTCAGCCGGAATCCGTCCCCACATAGAAACCGTCGCTTTTGTCCGTAACATTAACGCCTTCCTTATTTAACGCAGTATACTGAAAATGTAGATACCGATCAAGTTTGTCTTCATAGCTTTGATCGGTATCTCTTAACTGGTTGGTCACCGCGCCGCGGGCGTTTCTCTCAAAGCCCGTCGGCAATCATCGGGAGGCGGCGGCAAAGCGCGTTGAACCTAATACCCCCGCTGACGCCGCTACTTTGGGGCTTCTGCGTCAGCCATATCTTTGAAGCCGAAACTGGCTTGCTATTTAATTCGTTCCCAGCGGTGGTTGCCGTCTTTGGCGCAAGGCATTTGCACGGGCTTTTGACCGAAAGCCGTATTTCCGCATTTATTGCACCGCCATACCGCGCCGGGGGTTTCAACAAAAGGCGACCACCGATGACCGCCTCCTTTCGGACAACTTCCCGCTAAAGGTTTTAATGCGCCAAACCCTGTCCAGCCGCATTTTGAACACCGCCACGTTCCCATTTATCAACCCTAATCGCTATAACTTATCCGCGCTTCTTGAGGAATAGCGTCATCTCCAATATACGTCCGCCGCGAAAGGATTACATTCTTCGGAGGTGATCTACAAAGTATGATAGGCGGAGCATGACAAAGGGGGACAAAAGCGATATTATGGAATAATGCAAATCACCATAGAACTCAAATGCCCCCAATGCCATAGCAATACTATA
>JAIRPH010000109.1 GCA_031257135.1 Spirochaetaceae bacterium | reverse complement strand
GGGTCGGTTTTACCGCCGTCGGTGCCTCGGTCGAAGACTTCGACGGAGACTTTTACGGAGCCTCCGGCGGCTTGGGAATTGGGCCCTTTACTGGGCCCGCAGGCGGCGAAAATCAGGGCAAGCAGGCATAATATTACATATCTCATTTTATCTCCTTGTATAGTTTAAATGAATGGTACTCTGCCTTTCTAAGGAAGGACATGGCACAACTAAAGAATTAGGTATCAATTAAAGCTGATCTTTTCCGAACCGCCGGCAAAGGGACGCGCCGGAATTCGGGCAAGCGCAAATCCGGGGGCGACCGGGATCGGACACTATGACGCCAAGCCCGGCGCAAACGCTCTCCCGGCTCGGCGCGTAATTTATTTTTTAAGAAAACCGGATTTTCAACTATTGGGGTATTGACATTTTTGATTGCGCCTATACAATACCTTGCGGCTTGCGGCTTGCGGCTTGCGGCTTGCGGCTTGCGGCTTGCGGCTTGCGGCGCAGTCGGCGGGAAGGCGAGGTCTGCCCTAATGAAAATATCCCTTGCCGTTGTAAAAACGTTTTTGAACGCATAAAAATACTATACCTGATTCCATAAAAAAACGCAAGAGCTATCAAGTAAAGATTTTTTTACGGGCTTTTCGGGCGGACGGCGCGGCATCTTCAAGCGCGGAGAAAGCCGCCTGCAACGAGTGTCTGACACTGAAGTCCAGCGAAAGAGGGCTTAGTCAGATATGTCAGATCACGTCCTTAAAGAAAAACCCTTTGCCCGGAATCGGTTCAGCCTTGACGTGAAACACCTGCGCGAAAAAGTCAGGGGTACAGACCGATTCGGGCGAGCCGTCCGCGGCAATGCGTCCCCGAGACAGGGCAATCACCCGATCCGCAAAGCGATACGCGGTATGCAGATCATGCTGGATACCGATAACCCCGATGTTCCGGTCAGCCGTATACCGGGAAAGGAGCTTCATCATGCCAAGCCGAGCGGCAATGTCCAGTTCGCTCATAGCCTCGTCCAACAGGAGCAGAGCCGGAGGCTGGGCTTCGTTCCGGTCAGGCAGGATTTGAAGCAAACCCCGGGCAAGAAGAAGACTCTGCACCTGTCCGCCTGACAGCTCAGTGACCGGTCTGGAGGCAAACCCCCAAACCCCGGTCTCTTCCATAAGCTCCTGCGCCCGGGCAATCTGAGCGTCGTCCGCCGGCGCAAACCGGGATTGATGAGGATACAGACCCATCAGCGTCATTTCAAGACCGGTGTAGGGGAAATCAGTCCGGGACCCTTGGGGAATCAGAGCGAGCCGTTTCGCCCGTTCAATCAGCGGATAACTCAGGATGTCCTGTCCGTCCAGAAGAACCCGCCCCCGATCCGGGCTGGTATACCCGCTGAGAAGCTGAAACAAGGTCGATTTCCCGCTACCGTTAGGTCCGACCAGCGCGATATGTTCTCCTCCTTCCACGGAAAAGGTAATATCCTGCAAGGCAAAATCCGCCGCTGATTCCGAGGCTTTCGGAAATCCCCGGCGTCTGACGCCGTAAGAAAAAAAAAGACCCTCGGCCGCAAGCAGGCTCATTCCCGTATTCCCCTGCGCCGGATAAAGATATAGATAAAAAAGGGACCACCTAAGAGGGTAGTCAACGCCCCGACTGGAATCTCGCCGCCGGACAGGAGCCGGGCGCAGGTGTCCGCGGACACGAGCAGGACCGCGCCGAGGAGCATGGACAAAGGGAGGAGGACGCGGTTATCTGAAGTAACGGAAAAGCGCAACAAATGAGGAACCACGAGACCGACAAAGCCTATCACCCCGCACACGGATACGCAGACCGCGGTAATCGCCGCGCCAAGAAGGAGAAAGAAGAACCGGGTCTTTTTCACCGATACTCCGAGACTTTCAGCGTTCCGCGCGCCCAGAGTGAGGAGGTTCAGGTCTTCCGCAAAGACGATTGCCGGCGGCGCGGCAAGCAGGATCGCCGGACCCAGAAGCAAGACCTCGGACCAGCCCCGCGCGGAAAGACTGCCCATGAGCCAGAAGACGATTGCCGCAACCTGCTCGCCTGAGAGCATCTTCATAAAGCTGATCCCCGCGGAAAGCATCGCGCTGAGGATGATCCCCGCCATGATCAGGTTCGCGCTGGTAAGCCCGCTGGCGCGCCGGCTGATGATCAACGCTAAGATTAAGGTCAGCCCGGCGAAGCAGAGCGCGATAAGCGGCACCGGAAGACGCGCGCCGAGGCTCAGGTTGAGCAGTATCGCCAGAGACGCGCCGAAAGCCGCGCCGGTGGAAACTCCCAAGGTATAGGGGTCGGCAAGCGGATTTTGCAGGATGCCCTGAAAGATCGCCCCTGCCGCGGCAAGCCCCGCGCCGGCAAACGCGCCGCAGAGCAGTCTCGGGAGCCGCAGTTCCCACACTACCGCCACCGCGGATCGGGGGATTTCGGCGTACCATCGGGCGAAGCCGGTTATCTTTCCGGCGACGATACGCGCGGTCTGTTCCGGGGAGATGGGCATCGCTCCTAAGCTCACGGAAGCGATCAGAACCGTAGGCAGAAGCGCGCCCAGCAGTATCATACAGAAAAAGCTTTTTTTACGGTTTTGTTTATACGCCGCGAGCGCGTTATTCATATTCATTATAATACCGCACTTTAAGGTTATTCGCAAATAGCTCTTTTCTTTTCTTTCTGAATTAGGTATAGTAGGAAGCCATGAGGGGAAATTATTGGCGGACGGCATTTTTTTTAATGTGCGGTCTCACGGTGATTTTAGGGTCCTGTACGGATAAGCTCTTAGGCTGGGGGATTCTCTTGTGGGCGACCGAAGAACCCGCGGTTCCATCAGGAACCATACTGCCGGTATACGTCAAATCGAATATTAACCGCCATTGGATTGCGGGGGTTCCTGAAGCCTATCGAATTACCTCAGAAACGGGAATGGATAAATTCGAGATTCCTCTATCGAAGCTCGAACTGGTAGGCAGTAAAAACGCGGCTCAGAAACGGGCGGAAGCCTTTGCAAGCCTCGCGTTGGTTTATGGCGAAACCTTGCAGGACGGACTTCCCATCCGGGCGGAACCGGATAATACCGCCCGGCGGACCTATCGGCTGAAAATGGGAGAAGCCGTCAAGATACTGGAAGAAGCCCCGGGGAATCCGCCCATAAGCGCCAGCGGAGAGCCTCTCGCCGGAACGTGGTATAAGGTCCTTACCGAAGACGGCAGTACCGGATACTGCTTTTCTTACCGTCTGCGGCTCTTTGAACATACCGGCGGACCCTTGACCATAGCTCACGCAGAAGAGGAACAGGATGACCCAGACCTTGACCGCCTGCTGACAAAAACATGGTCTCCTGAATCCTACGGCGTTATGATGAACGCCGGCAAACTGGACTTGGAGGAGCTTTCCCGGCATTGGCGGTTTTCTCCGGGGCAGGACACGGGGATCGCTCATATTTTCGTTCCTAGCGTAAACCGGACGTTTCCGTATACCGCTATCCGCCGGGACGGGACAAGAGCGTGGCGGTTTGAGGGGGCGAATCTGCAAATGCGGCTTCGTTCCGATACGGTTCTGGAGGTGCAGTTTACCGAAAACGGCGGAGCTTTGCGGACACTGCTGTTCGTCGCGCTCCCTTCCGATGTAGACGATCTCATTGTACAGGAAACCGCCCGTCAGGAGGAACGGTTTAGGCGGATATACGCCCTGGGACCGGTATTCGCCAGCACGAATTACGGAACCTTGTCCTTTACGCGGGAGGGACGGTTTACCTGGACCGGCTATGATTTCCTCGTGCCTCAAGTCATTCCCGCGGCTGGTATGGGAAACGGAACCGTAAGTATGGGACTGTTTCTCTCGCCGGAGCTTATGAATATGAACCGCTATGACGGAGCGTTTTCGCTTTATGTGGAAGGGGTGATTAAGCCGGTTCATTTCCTGTATACCTTTGACAATCAGGGACTGCGTATCGAGTACATTCCGCCGGCAAATCTGGACGGGGTAATCGTCACCCGGCAGGCGTCGTCGCCGCTGGTGATTTACTTTTTCAAAGCCGAACAGGTTTTTACCTTCGACCGGGAACCTTTCACGTTTGATACGGAACCGGAAGCAGAGGCGGATTTTTAAGCTATGGGCTTTGTACAGTTTTCTAAGGTGTCTCTCGCCTTTGGGGATCGGGATATACTAAACGAGGTGAGCCTTTCTTTGTCCTCAGGCTCCCGGGCGGCTTTGTCCGGGGCTAACGGCTCCGGGAAATCTACGCTTATGCGGGTTATCGCGGGGAATCTGCCCCCGGATTCCGGGGAACGAGCCGTGCAAAAGGGCTGTCGGGTATCGTATCTGCCGCAGTCCGGGATAGTCCATCGGGGACGAACCCTCCGGGAGGAGGCGGAAACCGCTTACGACCCAATCAGGACGCTTCTTTCCGATATGGAAGCTATAGGAAAAACCTTGGAAACCGTAAAAGACGACGCCCGTACCGCGACGCTCTTGGAGGAGTATCATCGGCTTCAGGAACAAGTGGAGAATTCCGGCTATTACGCCAGAGAAGGGAGCATCGCCATGACGCTTTCCGGACTTGGCTTTTCGCTGTCTGATATGGACAGACCGGTAGAGGAGTTTTCCGGAGGCTGGCAGATGCGTATCGCCTTGGCGAAGGTATTGCTGGAAACTCCTGACATCCTCCTCTTGGACGAGCCGACTAATTATCTCGATATTGAAGCCCGCGGGTGGCTGGAATCGCGGCTGTCTTCGTTTGCCGGCGGATATTTGCTGGTTTCTCACGACCGGTACTTTCTTGACTTTACCGTAACCGAGGTGTACGAACTTTTTCAAGGGAATCTCAAGCGGTATATCGGCAACTACAGCGGCTACGAAGCCCAGCGGCAGGTTGAGCTTGCAGGTCTGCTGAAGCGTTACGAAGAACAGCAAGCGGAAATCGAGAAAACCGAAGCCCTGATCCGCCGGTTCCGCTATAAGGCGAGCAAGGCGGCTTTCGCTCAAGAGCTGATCAAGCGGCTTGAACGCATGGAAACGATTGAAATCCCGGAATCTCTCAAAAAAATCAGCATTACCTTTCCTGACCCGCCGCACAGCGGGCGGATTGCGCTGACCCTTGAAGGAATCGGCAAGCGTTACGGAGAACGCCGAATCCTTGCAGAGCTGAACCTGACGCTGGAATCCGGAGAGCGGCTCGTGGTGGCAGGGCGCAACGGCGCGGGGAAGACGACGCTCCTGCGGATTCTCGCGGGCAAAGACGCTGATTTCGAGGGAACCCTCCAGTACGGACAAGGGATTCTGCCGGGGTATTTTTCACAGGACGCGGCGGAAACCATGACCGGTTCGGAGCAAATCTTGGAATTCATGGAAGCCGAAGCGCCTACGGAACTGATTCCTAAGACGCGGGATATGCTCGGAGCGTTTTTGTTCCGAGGCGACGATGTGTACAAGCCCTTATCGGTACTTTCCGGCGGCGAAAAGAGCCGCCTCGCCCTGCTCAGGATGCTTTTGAAGCCGATGAATCTGCTCATCCTCGACGAGCCGACTAATCATCTTGACCTTCATGCTAAGGATATTCTCTTAGAGACCCTCAAAGCCTACAAGGGAACAGTAATCTTTGTGTCCCATGACCGCTCGTTTATGGAAGCCCTTTCCACGAAGACCCTTGAGCTTTCTCCCAAAGGACCGCGGCTTTTCTACGGAAACTACGGCTATTATATGGAGCGAATCGGGAAAGAAACGGAATCCCCTGCCGAGGCTCCGCCGAAGCCCGCGCCGTCCGACGCGGCTCAACGCCGGACCGCGGATAAACAGCGGCAGACTATCATCCGCCGGCTTGAACGGCAGGAAACGGAGATTCTCGAAGCCTTAGCAAAACTTGAAGCCGAAAAGACCGGGCTGGAAAGCGAACTGTCAAAGCCTGAAGTATACGGCAACCGCGAAAAAGCCCGCTCGGTACAGGCGCGGCTTGACGCGCTTACTCCGCGCATCGAGACGAAAACCGCAGAGTGGGAAGCAAAAGCCGAGGAACTGGAAGCCGCCCGGCTTTGTCTTTAACTTATTGCTTCGACCGCTCGAATTCCGCAATAATCTGCGTGGACGGAGGCTTCGTAGCGAGGCTCGTCAGAAAGATGACCATACTGGAAATAATAAAAGCCGGCAGTAATTCGTACACTCCGAATACGCCTCCAAGCGCGCTGATCCGCTCCTTCCATAGGATAACCGTCGCCCCACCTGAAAACATACCGCCTACCGCTCCGGCTAAGGTGGTGCGCTTCCAGAACAGCGAAAAAAGAATAAGCGGACCGAAAGACGCGCCGAGACCCGCCCAAGCATAGGACACAATCCTGAAAATAGACTGATTCCCGGAAAGCGCCACCGTAACCCCGAAAACCGTAACCATAAGCATTGCGATACGGGCGATCCACATCACCAGCGTCTCTCCGGCGTCTCTCTTGAACAGCCCTTTGAATAGATCGTTGGCGAGAGCCGACGAAACAATAAGCATATAGGAGTCAGAGGAACTCATGGACGCGGCGAGAATCCCGGAAATCACGAGACCCGCCAAAAACGGCGGGAAAAAATTTTGAGATAAATATAAGAAAATATTCTCCGCGCTCCCCGCGGTGGTGAGAAGGTCTGGAAAAACCGCCCTGCCGATTAACCCAATGGAAACCGCCGCGACAAGAGAAATACAGCACCACGTTACGGCAATGCGCCGGGAATTACGGATTTTTGCCGGGTCTTGAACAGCCATAAACCGAACCAGCACCTGGGGCATCCCGAAATACCCAAGCCCCCAAGCCAGACAGGATATGATGTTCAAAAGCGAATAATCCGCGCCGGCTCCGAACAAAGGCTTTCCGTCAACTATCGCCTGCACTGCGCCGCCGGAAACAGCCTTTCCCGCGGTGTCCGCGGGCATCGCAATGCCGAAAATGTCCAGAAACCGGGGAATGTCTCTCAGCCGCTCGGCGGCGCCCGCAAATCCGCCGGCGTGTATGAAGCCGGCCGCCAAAACCACCAGAATGGCGCCGATCATCAAAAGCCCTTGAATGAGGTCGGTCATACTCGCCGCCAGAAAGCCGCCCAGCAAGGTGTAAACCAGCACGATAGCCGCCCCGAGAATCACCATCACCGTATAATACTGCTCCGCCTTGAACGCATAGGCGAATACCTTAGCAAAGGTAACGAATTGCGCGCCTACATATATAGAAAAAAACACCAGATTCATAACCGCGGCGGCGGTCATCAATATCCGCTTAGTATCATGGAAACGGTTGCTGAAAAATTCCGGCAGAGTAATCGCATTGTTCGCTGTTTGAGAATACATCCTAAGCCGTTTGGCGACAAGCCGCCAATTTATCCATGTTCCCGCGGCAAGTCCGACGGCGGTCCAGAAGGCTTCTCCGCATCCGGTAAAATAGGCTACTCCCGGAAGTCCCATAAGAAGCCATCCGCTCATATCTGAGGCTTCCGCGCTTATCGCCGCAACCCACGGACCGAGTCCGCGGTTTCCCAAAAAATATTCTTCCGGGTTTGTGTTGCTCCGCCGGGCGTACCATAGACCTATCGCGATCATCGCCAGCAAATAGACGCCCATGCCTATCAGCGTCTGAAAACTTACGGCATACATCTAATCCTCCTCGTAAACCCTTTGATTCTATGGAAAGATACTTATTCCGTCAAGACCTGTTGCATAACGCTGTTTTTTTGGGTATTTTAGAGAGAGAGGAATAAGAACTATGGGAAGAATAAAAAGCGCCTTAGAACTTGCGCTGGAACGAACCGATTCAATCAAAAGCGACAAGGCAGGCATCGGACAGTTTGAGGCAAAACAGCAGGGTAAACGGCTGGCAAACGAATTCCTTGAAGATGCTAAAAAATCCTTAGAAGATGTTATAAAAAAAACGCCCAAGGATCAGCAGGAAGCGTTGAAACAGGGGATTTTCGACGCCCTGATATCGCAGATTACCCTTCCCTCATCAAAGGAAGATGAACGGCGGATCGAGTCTATAGGCAAAGGACTACAGACGATTATCAAGGATTCCCGGTTTGCGTCGCTGTACAAGCAGTTTGTCTTGGCGATTGCCCGGTATCTTGAGGAATCGGAACAGTATGCAGAGTCGATTAAACGCCAATACGCCCCTAAACTGCGGCAGAAAGAGGAAGAAATCGCCCGGCGTATCGGACAGCGCATTAAGCTGGACCCGTTCCAAGACCCGGAATTTGTGGCGTTTTATAACCAAAATATCAACGCGCTTAAAGAAAACTATCAGACCGTAGTGGATCAAGTCCGGGAACAGGCTGTTTTGCTGTTTCAGCCTTGAGCTACGCAGTGAACGACGGCAATATACCGTCAGACGGGACGCTCCTCGCCGCTCCTCGCGGCGGCAGACGCCCCGGGGTTGCCAACGTCTTGCATTTATCCAGATAATCGGTTATAGTGAAAACTATGAGAACACTTACCGTAGCGATTTCGGATGTTGAATATTCACGGTTTGGTATAGACAAGGATACATTCAATTTTTCTGATTTTGTAGACCTTGTCAGCAGGGAACTCTTAAAACAGCGGCTTAACGCCGCCGTAGAATCCGCGGAGGCTTGCGGACTTTCTTCAATGACGATAGACGATATTACCAGCGAAGTCCGCTCATCGCGCCGGAATGCAAAAAGTAATCATTGACACGAATGTCCTTGTGTCCGCCTTAATTCAACGGAGCTATCCGTATCGCATATTGTACGAACTCGTTCTTGAAGATACCATACGGCTTTGTATTTCCGGGTCTTTGTTGGCGGAATATTATGATGTTTTGAACCGCCCCAAATTCCGGCAGTATCAGGATTTTGCCGTCAAAGCAAACGCTATTCTTGCCGGAATAGCGATTAAGGCGGAACGGTATGTTCCAGCGGTAAAGCTCGATCTCATTTCTGACCAAGACGATAATAAGCTAGTGGAACTTGCCGAAGCGTGTATGGCTGATTATATCATAACCGGCAACACGACCGATTTTACCTTTCCGCGTTATAAACAAACGAAAATCGTAACGCCCCGTGAATATTGGGAACAGTACCGTCCCATACATTGAGTCTGCCGAGCCGCTCCGTCAACCGCGGTTGGGGGTCTGGGAAAATTGCGCCCGATCACGCGCCCCCACCGCGCAACCCGCGCCGGCTCTGTTTAATCCTTGTGTGACATCGAACGGCTTACGATAAAACAGGTGATAGAAATAGCGAACAGCACGATAGTCAGAAAAATTTGCATACCCATAATTCACAACCTCCAAACCAGTTTTTTAACAAATCAAGCATACTGAGTATACCGGCGATTCCCGCGCCGATACCTATTCCGTCTATGACTTTTTTTATCGGCGGGTCTGTTTTTGTGAGCGTTTTGAGGATATTCTCGTTACTTTCGGCGATGCGCCGCAGAATAGCTTTTGCCTCATCGTCCATGTTTTTAGTATACCGCGCATCATAGAAAACGGCAAGGATCGCCTGCGGAACATACCGAAGCGGAAGCCCGCACGCCTAGTTCGCAGAACGCGCCAACCGAAAACCGAGGTCGTAGAATCTGTCTAACGGGTAGGCAGAGTATCGGATAGAGGAACGAAGTCCTATGCTGGTGCCATGGAGCCATGTTCCGCCCCGGTCGATACGGTAGACGCCAGAGCTGGGACCAACCGGATCAGTCTGAGAACTGCTAGAATAATCCCCATACCAGTCCCAACACCACTCGTTCGCATTCCCGTGTATATCGTATAATCCCCAAGCATTCAACGCGCCGCTCCCTACTGCCCAGGTCTGCCCCCGGTTATAGTTCGCCTGCGAAGTAGTAATGTTATTCCCGGTGTGAAACGGCGTACTCGTCCCGGCGCGGCAGGCGTATTCCCACTCTGCCTCAGTCGGCAGACGATACCCATTCGCATTCCGGTTCCATATTACGTTAGGTCCGCTTATCGTGTACGCAGGCGTTAAACCTTCCTGCCGGCTCAACCAGTTGCAATACTCTACTGTATCATACCAACTCACCAACACTACCGGATGATTGTCGCCTTGCGTAAAATGCGGATTCCGCCAAGAAATGCCGGATTTTATTTCCCAAGTAGAACCGGACCACACATATCCGCCGCCATAAATTTCCGCTGTCGTTCTATGTCCGGTCGTATTCACAAACCGCCGAAAATCCCCTACCGTCACCTCGTACCGGCTCATATAAAAAGAGCTGACAGTAACGTTATGCTGGACTTCATTACTCTGATGCCCCGGCTCAGATGGCGGACTGCCCATCGTGAAGGTCCCGCCGGGTATCTGCACAAAACCGGCGGGAACCCCGGGCGCGGGGCGTGTCGTAGACGGCGCAGGATTCGCCGGACTTCCAGTCCCGGTGCGGGCTGACTGGGCGGTTTCCGGGGGCCTACTCTTCTGATCCCCGTGGAGCAGAAATATAACCTGCCGGTCATTGCCCAGATTGTACGAAGCCTGCGCTTCGATACGGGTAGTTTCCACGTTGATCGCCTTAATCCTGAACCGGTACATATCCCCAAGATTAGTCAGCGACCCGGACACAATCGCCTGCGCGCCCAACTGCTTCCCAATCGCCTGCGCTGAATCATCGCT
>JAIRPH010000096.1 GCA_031257135.1 Spirochaetaceae bacterium | reverse complement strand
CGCGATATTTTAGCTGAGTATTTAAAACGCCACAGCGGGGAGGTGCTAAATATGTTTACGATGGAGTTTGACATCAACGTCGCCGAGCAGGTCTGGAAAGAAGAGGCTCTCGAAAAAGGACGCGAAATGGGCCGCGCCGAAGGTCGCCGCGAAGGGGAAGAACGCGGACGACAGGCAGGACGCAGTGAGATATTGGAGCTTATAAATCAGGGATGTACGCTTGAACAGCTTAAAGAGCGGCTTGCTTCCGGGGCGGGAAACGCCCGCGGCGTCTGACGCCAAGCCCTTCCAGCAGGCGTCGGGCTGGGCGCAAGCCCGCTTTCCGTCTCAGTTTCTGCGCTTAACTATATATCAAGAAACTCAAGAGTTATATATATCTTCCGATAATTCTAAAAGAGAGGAGACGTTCATGTTTGAAAAAGAACATTCCCGAGTTCTCTATATGATTTTATTAGTATTCCTCCTAAGTAGTCCGTTTGTTTGGGCAGGAGATATAGCGTCTTATGTGGATCTTGGTTTTTCTCAGGATGGTACGGTTTATATGTTCGGGCAGTATGGGGTTCAAGCCGGTACGTTGCGCCCCTGGGCGGATTTATGTATCGTGGATGTGCCGAAAAATGATTTCGTAAACGGCGGCAAAATATCGTTTGTCCACGATACGCCGGTCATAGCGGGGCAAGACGGCTCCGGAGCATTATACCGGCTCATCGCCCGGAATGCCGGCATCGCGGAACGGTACGGCGTCGGGTATCTGCTTCAGGGGCAGGCTTTGTATATCGCAATAGACGGCGATACGCCCGTCGCCGCTTCAGGCGAAACCATTGAATTCCGGGATTTTAATGCGAAATATACCTATCGGGCCCGGCTCATTCCCCGCATCGACGGAACCGGAGCGAATCTGACCTCGTCGTTCTATATCACCCTGGAGCAGATCGGAATAGACGGCTCGAAAAAGAACTATCCCCAGATAGGAAACCCGCAGATAAAACGTCCCCTTATCGCTTCTTACCGAATTAGAAAGGTTATCATCGGTCCCCGGGACGGGTCTATTATATTTGTCGTCGAAATGAGAAGGCAAGGCTCCGATGGAATGGACATCCGCTATATGGTAGAAGCTCTGCGGTTATAAGTAACTCTCCGCCGACTAGGGTATAGGGCTATTAAAGACGGTCCCGGGTTGAGATATACCATTCAATATAAAGGTTCCTTTTTTATACACATTATCCCCGGTGTTTGCAGTATTGCCGGTAACGCACGCGCCGCCGGACGTGTCAAGATTAAAGGCGCCGCTGACGCATACGCCGCCTCCGGTGTGACATGAGGAGTTGTTCGCGATGCGCGCGGTTCCATACATTTTAAAAGTCCCATTAACCCAGACGCCGCCCCCGCCGCTACTGCTGTCAGAGCCGTACAGGTGCTGATTGCCGCGAATCTCTCCGCCGGACATCTCAAAGGTCGCGCCGCTGGCAACTTCTACGCCCGCGCCGCCGCCGGGAGTTCCGCCGTCCGCGATATTACCGCGGATGAGTCCGTCAATCATTTTAAAAATACCGTTAAATACATACACTCCGACGGCAAATTGAGCTGTGTTGCCCTTAATGACGCCGCCGGACATCTCAAACGAGCCTCCTCCGGTTATAAATACCCCGCCGCCTACGCCGGCATTACCGCTCGCGCTACGGGAGGTCATGTCATTGCCGCTGATTTCCCCTCCGCGCATAACGAGTTTAGCGTTATTCACCTGCACTCCTCCTCCTGCGGTATTGCTGGCTCTATTCCCGTTGTTCTTATTGCCCGTAATCAGCGCGCCGTCCTGCACGGTAAGTTCCGCTCCGCCCCAAACCCGGACGCCGCCTCCCGCGCCGCCGGAGCTTCCGGTAATTTTGATATGATCAAGCTGTATTTTGGAAGCAGTACCGGCAATCGATAAAACCCATTTACCCGAAACTCCTGAGAGAACCGCGGGAATTCCGCCGGTAAGCGCGGGGTCTCCGGTAATCCGTATGAGGTCAACCGCGTTTTCCCCAGCTTGCAGATTCGGTATGACAAAAACGTCGGAGCTTACTTGGTATCCGGGATAATTCGCCGAACTTTCAGAAACCAAGTTCAGCTCGCCCAGCACGGCAATCGTTTTGATCCACGGAATGGTTTTCTCCCGTACCGCCTTCACCGCCTTCGCAAGCGTTTTAAAAGGCTGTTCCTTTTGATAACCTATATTGCTGTCATCACCGTTTGCGCTCACATAATAGCAGTATCCCAGCGGAACCCCGCCGCCGAATACATCTTCTTCGGTATACATCTGGTTAATGATCCCGCGCCGAATATCCCACGGACTGCTTCCGCTGGCGGCATCGCTGAACGCGTGATAGGTCAGATTGTAACAGCACGAGTAGATGTCCGTATCTTGAGCGTTATCCGGCAGAGTTCCCGTAACGGGAAACCGGAGCGTCCCGCCGCTGGCTGAGTTAGCCGTTATGGTCCCGACTTGCGGCTGAGTATAGGTTACGCCCTCATAGGGATTCGGATAATGCGCCAAATATGCCTGAGCGGAAGTAATGAGCGGACTCTTACCGCTACTTGCCTGCGCGGACAGCAGAGCTTGGATGCCGGTTATAGTCGGCGTATACTCGTAGGCATTGCCCGAAGCCGTTCCGTCTTTGACAAAAGCATCCGCGGTTTTATGCAGTTTCATGGGGACGGATACGACGTTCTGCCCGTATATCACGGGATAGCTGACCATGCCGCTTGCCAAGAGGACTTTGACGCCGTTGAGAGCCTGTCCGTTGGCGGGCGTCCCCGCGAGAACAAGGATGTCGTAGGTTTTTCCGTAGGGAACCGCTACGGTGATATATTCTTCTCCGGCTACGGCGGAGCCGATGTAGTAAGCGTTAGGTAGTCCTGACTCTTTGAAAATAGCTTCAAAGTAGCCGATGTGTTCCTGGGTCGGATTGTCCAAGTCAACGGCGAACCGCGCGGCATTAAGCGCGATGCGGATGTAGACTTTGCCGTCTCCGGCGTCCCAGCTCCAGTCTTCCGGGTTAAAGCCGTCGTCTATGGAAAAACATCCTGCAAGGGCGAGGATCGCCGCCAGTAAAACCGCGCGGTAAAATACGCTTTTACCGGCACCAGGCGGGATTATTTCTTTATCCTGCACATAAATAGCCATACTGCCCTCCATACGCATCGCGGTTTTTTAAATATAGTCCGCTTTCCGCGGAACTACAAGAGAAATAGATTTGAGAAAAAAGCAAAAAGCCGTTTTTTCCACTTGACGATTGTATTATAGCATATATACTTGTACTAGATGAATAGTTCAAATACCGAAGAACCCATCCGTTTTTCTCTTGATCCGGCGACGGGGATACCGATTTACCGGCAGATTATTCGGCAGATTGAGAATGCTATTCTCTCTGAGCGGATGAAACCCGGAGATAGACTGCCTACTATTCGGTCTCTGGCGGTGGAATTGAAAATCAATCCGAATACTATTGCCAAAGCCTATAACGAATTGGAAATCAAGGGAATTCTGGCGACTCAGGTGGGGAGCGGCACCTATATTTCAGATAAAAAGCCCGCTCCTGAAGAAGATGGGAGAAAACAAAAAGTCTTGGAAATCTTCGGCCGTTTTATGCAAGATATGAAAGGACTCGGCGTTGATAAAAAAGAACTGCTGACTCTGCTTGCCGAGTGGTCCGAGTAGCATGGAGGAATATATGGAAAAAAAGCGGGAAAAACCGGCGCGTCCGGCAAAAAAAGTAAAGAAGGGAACGAAAAAACAGGATTTTACCTTGAATGTGGTTGGTATAGGCTTGGGGGTTCTGGCTGTTCTTTTTATAGCCGCGTCGATGGTCAGCCGAGGGCGTATGCCTTCGCTGATTGATCTGGGGATTTTTCTTGCCGCTCCTGCGGCGGTAATGGGCGGTATGCTCTGTTTCCCTCGGTGGCGGGAGGCGATAAAAATCGCCGCGCTGGCGAACGGCGTTTTCGGCTTTGTTCTCCTGCCTGAGTATACGTTGGCGATTCTCTGCGCGTCCCTTGCGGCGATGCTCGCGCCTGCGGTTCAGCAGGCTGAGGAATGGGAACGGGCGATTATTCTTCGTTTCGGCAGATTCCACCGGGTTAAGGGTCCCGGGCTGTTTCTCCTGATTCCGCTGGCTGATCGGGTTGCGAAAACCGTTGACATCCGCATCAGAGTGACCGACTTCGCCGCCCAAGAAACGCTCACCTTGGATTCGGTTACGGTAAACGTAGACGCGCTGTGTTTCTGGCTGGTTTGGGACCCGGAAAAAGCCGCGCTGGAAGTGCAGAATTATGAGGAGGCGGTGGTTCTTTCTTCCAAAACCGCGCTGAGAAACGCCGTCAGCAGTCATGATCTCACGTTGTTTCTTGAGCGGGGGGATATTATTGAAAAAGAACTGCAAAACGCAGTGGACAAAAAGACCACTGAATGGGGAATTACGGTACAGCATATCGAGATTACGGACATTCAGATTCCCGAAGCCTTGCAGGATTCTCTGTCTCGGCTTGCACAGGCGGAGCGGGAGAAGAAAAGCCGGATTCTGCTGGCGGAAGCGGAAATCGAGATTGCCCGGAAGCTGGAAGAAGCGATTCGGATTTACCGCGGCAATGAGCCGGCGTTAAAACTCAAGATTCTTTCTATACTAAACGAAGGACTTAAAGCGGGAAATTCGATGATGCTGGTTCCTAACAATATCACGGAGGAGCTGAAATCAAAAGATGTGTTTGGTCTTCAAGCGTTATCGGAACTGCGGCAGTCTGCGGATAAAGATAAGTCCGGGGAGTTAGGGTCATAACTCCCGACGCTCTGTTTATTGGGGTTCCTGTACGCCCAGTTCGCCGAGAGCCTGAGCTACAATTTTGGCATCCTCTTTATTAAGACACGTTGCGGTAACTGAAAATTTTGTTGTTCCGTCTTTCCGCATATACGCTCCGACGTAATCGACTCCCAAGGTCACTCTTTTATTTCCCAACACCAGCTCTAACGATACTCCCTGCGCCATACTATTTCCTTTTCCTTTTTAGAAGTTATTTTATTGTATCTATTCTCTATAATAAGTCAATCCTTTGACCGCCATTGTTGAATCAAGAAGCAGGCTGATTTCATATAATGAGTATGAATCAAGACCCTTTGAATAAAGCCGCGGAAACCTTTTTCGGACTGCCTTATCTTTTTCCGTACCAGCGGCTGGCGATTACGAATATCTTGGAAGGAGCTTCCGCGCTGGGTATTCCGCTCCGTTCTCCTGAAGGCGGGGCTTCCGCGGCGTTTCAGGCATCGGAAGACCGGGAGGCTCTGGGCAGGCAGATCGTTATCCTGCCCACCGGATCAGGGAAGTCCCTTTGTTTTCAGCTTCCGGCGTTGTTTCTTGAGGGAGCGACTCTGGCGATCTATCCTATTTTGTCCCTGATGACCGATCAGGAACGCCGGCTCAGGGAGCGGGGCTTTGATCCGGCGGTAGTGCGAGGCGGGCAAAGTCCGGAGGAACGAAACGCCCTGTGGGAAAAAATTCGTTCCGGGAAGAGCCGGTTTATTATTGCCAATCCTGAAGTATTGCTGACTCCGGCGGTGCGGGAAACCTTGCGGACCCTAAACATCGTTCATGCGGTAATCGACGAAGCCCACTGCGTCAGCGAATGGGGCGAATCCTTCAGACCGAGCTACCGTGAAATCGCCCGGATTCTCGACGCGGCTGGGACGCGCTTGGCGACTGCTTTTACGGCGACCGCTTCCGAGCCGGTACTGAAGAAAATCGAGACCTATGTATTCGGAGGCGAAGCCCATCGGATCATCGGCAATCCTGACCGGCCGAACATCCGGTATCAGGCGATGGGCTGTCTCCTGCGGGATTTGGCGGTACGAGACCTTCTTCTTAGGAACCGGCTTCCGGCGGTTGTGTTTTGCGCTTCCCGGACGGGGACTGAAAAGCTCGCCCGCTACCTGCGGAATGAGCTTCATCACAAGGAGGTCCGGTTTTATCACGCCGGTTTAAGCCGGGAGGAGAAAAAAACTGTGGAGGAATGGTTTTTCGCGCATACTCGCGGCGTTTTGACCGCGACCTGCGCGTACGGGATGGGCGTGGATAAGCCGGACATTCGGACGGTGATCCATCGGGACTGTCCGCCTTCGGCGGAAGCCTATCTTCAGGAATCCGGGCGGGCTGGACGGGACGGGCGTCCCGCGTCGGCGATTCTGCTCTGGGGACATGACGACGAGGAACGCCTGAAACGCGCGGAAACGGATCGGTTTTCGCGGCTTTTGGAGTACGCCCGGAACGTCCATGAGTGCCGGCGGAAGGCTCTTCTTAGGCTTCTCGACTATGAAGGGGACTTGTCCGTTCCCGAATCGGGGTGCTGTGACGTCTGCGAAGGCGAGGCGTCCTCGGTTCCTCGGGAGGTTCCGAGCCTGCTGGCTTTTTTCCGGCGAAACAACCGGCGTTACTCCGTCTCGGAAGCCGCGGAAGCGTTGGCTCAGATCGGTCAGTTCCGGTGGTCCCGGGACGACGCGAAAACAGCGGTACTCCAGCTTATCGAGCGGAAAACGCTCCGGCGGCTCGCGAACATCCTGTGGAAAGATACGCTGTCCCCACGTTAAATCGGCGGGCGGGGAGGAGACTCAATTTTGAATTGCTGAAAACCTTGATTATTTATGTTGTTTAGGTTAATATAACGATATGTCTACTAATTCACAAACAAAGAAAACCGCTAATCCCGGACCCCTTGGTCTGTTAGGATTCGGTATGACGACGGTGTTGCTGAATCTGCATAATGCAGGGATCATCGAACTTTCCATTGTAATCGTTGCTATGGGCTTTGCCGTGGGAGGAGCGGCTCAGATTATTGCGGGAGTAACGGAGTTCCAGCTGGGCAATACATTTGGAGGGACCGCATTTACAGCCTATGGGTTTTTCTGGTGGTCTCTGTGTATCATCTGGATTAATCCGTTTAAGCCGGCGATTAACGCCGCCGACGGGACATCAATGGGTTTTTATTTACTTCTGTGGGGGATTTTTACGCTCTTTATGTTTTTCGGCACTCTTGCCCACAATCGGATAACTCAGCTTGTTTTTTTATCGCTGGCGGTTCTGTTTTTCCTTCTCAGTATCGGAGACTTCACCGGAAACCACGAATTCAACCGTATCGGCGGTTATGTGGGTATTATCTGCGGCGCGTCGGCGATATATTCCGCAGTGGGTCAGATTGTCAACGGAGAATTCAACAAAACTATTTTCCCCTTGTGAGTATGCCGGCTTTATCGGCTATTCAAGCATCGCGGCGTAGGCTTTTTGGCGGAGCATCGCGGCGGCGGTATCCGACGGGTTAAACCGGAGGACTTCGGTATAATCCGCAATAGCCCGCTGATACTCTCGGTTGCGGTGATATGCCAGCCCGCG
>JAIRPH010000065.1 GCA_031257135.1 Spirochaetaceae bacterium | reverse complement strand
AAAGCGTCGTGCTGAAACGAATTAAGATCGATGTCCCCGTCGGCTAAAGCCCGGTTCGGTACGGCGTAATCGCTGAACTTAACGAGTTCCACCTTGATGTTCTCAGCGAGCAGAGCCTTACCCGCCTCGTTCCATGCCGGTTCAAGCTCCTCGCCCATAAGCCCGATCTTCACTACTGTCATCGGGGCAGGCGCGCTCTCCTTCTTCCCGCCCGCAAAGACGGAAGATGCGGTCAGCGCGATAATCGCCGCCGCCCATACAATGGTATTCATGGTAATGCCTCCTATAATACATATAATACCGTAGAATTACTAAGGAATATACCGCAATAAAAAAATTGTGTCAAGAGATTCGTAAAGGTACTATATTTTATAAATATGCGCTATAAAGACTTGACCAAAATCATTCCCGATACGGAACGGCTGATACCGGGAGATCGCATCGAAGGCAAATACCTAAGCGACGCTTTAGGACGAAGCCGCGGCGTTGCTTCGGCTCTTTTGTTTCCCCTCACTTCTGAGGAAGTACGGCTCATAGCGGCTTACGCGAATGAACGAGCCATCCCCATTACCGCCCGAAGCGGAGGCACCAATTTGACGGGTTCTACGGTTCCTCATGGAGGGCTGGTTATCGACTTTTCCCGGATGAATCGAATCCTCGAAATCGACCGGGAAACCCTGACCGCAACCGTGGAACCGGGCGTTGTTCTTGCGGATTTTCAGGGGCTTCTTGAAGCCCAAGGGCTTTTTTATCCGCCTGATCCCGGGGAGAAAACTTCCACCATCGGAGGAAACATCGCCACCAACGCGGGCGGAATGAGGGCGGTCAAATACGGAGTTACCCGGGACTATGTGCGGGCCCTTGAAATTGTCACGGCCGATGGAAAAATTCTTTGGTTGGGAGGTAAAACGGTCAAGGATGCGTCAGGGCTTTCTCTCAAAAACCTCATCATCGGTTCAGAAGGGACTCTGGCTCTGATAACCAAGATCGTTCTTAAACTTATCCCGCTTCCTGCAAAGACAATCGCCGCGGTCGCGGCGTTCCCGAACTTGGACCGCGCCGCCGCCGGGGTGAATCGAATCATTATGAGCGCGAGCGGACCGACATCTGTCGAATTCTTGGAACGAGAAGTGGTGAAACTGGGCGAACGCTTTTCCGGACTTTCGTTTCCTTTAGATAAACATGAGGCGTTTATTATCGCCAGTTTTGACGGCGGCGATGACGATGAAATCCTGCAACGCGTCAGCCTGATCGAACAGGCGGTCCGGTCCGCCGGGGCGGAAGACTTCGCCGTACTTGAGGATACGCAAGCGCAGGCTGATATGTGGCGGATTCGAGGCTGTCTGGTCAAGGCGGTGGAGGCGGTTTCGGAGCAGGAGCCTATGGATATTGTGGTTCCCATCAATAAAATCAGCGATTTTATAGCCTATACGCATGAACTGGAGGCGGAATCGGGGATCAGGATGGTAAGTTTTGGACACGCCGGAGATGGGAATATTCACCTGTGCATCATCCGGGGGGATCGGGAGCAGAACCTGTGGGAAGAAGCCCTCGACCGAGTGATGACAAAACTCTACCGCAAAACCGCTGACTTAGGCGGACTCGTTTCCGGGGAGCATGGCATCGGCATAGCCAAGCGGAGCTACTATCTTGCAAACGCCGCTCCAGAGTCCATCGCGCTGATGCGGGCGGTTAAGTCAGCCTTTGATCCGAATAATATCCTCAATCCCGGGAAGAGTTACAGTTGAATCAGCTCATCTTCTTTTTTATATCCGCCAGCCGGTTCAACGCTTCGTTGAGGGTTTCCTGTTTTTTGGCAAAGTGGAACCGGATATAGGCGTTGATATTCTCCCGGAAGAAACTCGATCCCGGCACCGCGCCGACGCCGGCTTTCCGGGCAAGTTCCTCGCAAAAGAGCAGATCGCTTTCATAACCGTATTCGCTAATATCCGCCATAACGTAGTACGCGCCTTCTGGTTCGTTGCAGGGTATTCCAAGGCTCCGCAGTCCCTGCACAAAGAGTTCCCGTTTTTCGGCGTAAGCCGCAAGAAGCTCTTGGTAATACTTATCGGGAAAATAGAGCGCGGGAACCGCGGCTTCCTGCAAGGGGGCGGCCGCGCCTACCGTCAGAAAGTCGTGTACTTTCCGCGCGGTCTCGGCGATATAGTCCGGGGCGATGATGTACCCAAGCCTCCAGCCGGTGATGGAATAGGTCTTGGAGAGAGAGCTACAGCAGATGGTTCGTTCCGCCATACCCGGCAGTGAAGCGATATAGATATGTTTGCGGGGAGCGTAGACGATATGCTCGTAGACTTCGTCGGTAATCACGAAGGCGTCGTATTTTTGAGCGAGTTCTGCAATGACGCTGAGTTCTTCCATAGTAAAGGCTCTGCCCGAAGGATTCGAGGGATTACAGAGGATCAGAGCTTTAGGCTTTTGTTTAAAGGCATCCTCAAGCGTATTGGGATCGAATCTGAAATCAGGCGGAACAAGCGGGACATAAATCGGTTCCGCGCCGGAAAGAATGGCGTCCGCGCCGTAGTTTTCGTAGAAAGGGGAGAAGAGAATCGCCTTGTCTCCCGGATTAACGACGGTCATCATAGCCGCCATCATAGCCTCGGTACTGCCGCAGGTAACGACGATCTCGGTTTCGGGATTGACGGCGCGGTTCATAAAACGGCTCTGTTTCTCCGCTAAGGCGGTACGAAAATTCGCCGCCCCCCAGGTAACGGCATACTGGTGAGGACCCTCTTCCGCTACCGCCGCAAGACGCCTCGTAATCTCTTTAGGCGGCTCAAAGTCAGGAAAGCCTTGAGAGAGATTCACCGCGCCATACTCAAGACATATCCGGGTCATACGCCGGATAACCGAATCCGTAAAGTTCGCTGTTCTATCGCTTAGTGGTTTCATATATTCCTTGAGCTACCCAAGTCTAAAGGCTTGGGCTTCTTGATTCACGGACAAAACACGCCGGTTAGGGCAAACCGTATCCGGAGCAAATGCCTTCGTCCGTGCGCTTGTAGGTAAGATTTGCCTTAACTTTTTTATATACTAACTGTCCGGTTTTGTCCATACCGGTTTCGGCTGATGTTTTTTTACTTTTCTAATTTTTATCCTCCTATTAAAAATTAAGGAATGGAAACTAGAAAAAATGCCTAATAAAACAGCCGGCGCGGATAAGCGCGCCGAAATCGAGGCGAACACGTCTGCACAAACATTCCCGCCGCAGGACTCGCGCAGAAAATGCCGGCAAAATTCGCATTGAAAAATTTCGTTTTACAAGAGCGTTGCCGCGGAACTGGTTCCTATCCGGTGGCATCCTGCGTTGAGAAAGGCTTCCATGTCCGCTTTGGTTCTTATTCCGCCGGCGGCTTTTATCTTCACATTTGGACCGATGTGTTTTTTGAATAACAGAATATCTTCCAGTACCGCGCCGCCGGTTCCGAAGCCGGTGGAAGTCTTGATGTAGTCCGCTCCCGCGGCGGTTACGATTCCGCACAGCCGGATTTTCTCCGCTTCCGTGAGATAACAGGTTTCGACGATGACTTTGAGCGTCTGAGAACCGGCGGTTTTCCTGATAGTCTCGATTTCTTTTTGCACCCGCTCGAAATCCTGATTTTTAACGTCTCCGATGTTGACGACCATATCGATTTCCAAAGCTCCCGCGGCGAGGGCTTCTTCGGCTTCCCGGGCTTTTGCGGCGGTAACGCTGTAGCCCAGCGGAAACCCGATAACCGTACAGATAGTAAGCGGACTGTAGGCTTCATGGACGCGCTGAATGTATGAAGGAGGTATGCACACCGACGCGGTTTTATACCGCAGGGCTTCATCGCAGAGGTTTTTAATATCTTCCCAAGAGGCAACCGCTTTGAGCAGAGTATGGTCGATACGGCTTAAAATTTCCTGATTAGTCATAGCCTGAGCATAGCCTATTCCGGTACATGAAGCAATCAGCCCGCCGGAAAGATTTCACCTTCATTGGGTTAATTCCAGCGAGTCGATGAGGTATTCCAAATCGGAACGGATCGGGGCTTGGCTGAATTCCTTCGGCTGAGGATCGGGAAGAAACTCAACCAAATAGCGCAGATATTTTAAGAGCGATAAAACCTCGGTTTCTCTAAGGTTTTTGAAGTCCCAGGCATCGGCCGGAAGAGGTTCAGCCGGCGCAGGCTCAATAAAAACATCGGGACGCTCCGGCGGCTGATCGGTTATGAGCATCATATCCTCCGGATCAAAGGCTTGTTTGAAGTCTCGGTTGCCTGCGGGCGTTTCCTGAAGCGCCCGTTTCAGGTTGAACTCGGCGGTTTTGTAGGCAGGCTCCGCCTCCAGAGCCTGCCTGAAATACTGCGCCGCCTCCTGCGCGCGCCCCTGATCCAGCAATACCACGCCGATATTGTTCAGAATCCGACGATTGTCCGGCTTCTTCGCTAAAATATCGGTAAGCAGTTCCAAAGCCCGCTCGTGCTGATCCCGCTCGCACAGAACAATCCCCAGATTGTGCATGGCTTCATACCAATCCGGTTTATAGCGAAGCGTCTTTTGATAGACTTCAATGGCTTCTTTCAGCCGCCCTCGGGCGTCCAATACCGCTCCGTAGTTGAAGAGCAGAACCGGATTCTCAGGCTCCGCCTCAAGCCCCTGCTGAAGTATGTGAAGCGCCTTCGTATATTCCTGACCCGCGCCGTAGGCGACTCCTAAGTTGTTGTACGCCGGACCACAGCGGTCGTCCAGCTCAAGGATTCTCGCAAAAGCCCGGGAAGCCTCCCGGAAGTTTCCCGTCTGATGCTGAAAGATGCCTATATAATAGTAAATATCGGTTCTCAGCGGGGCGGTTTCCGCGGTTCGGATAAGGATATCCAGCGCGTCCTGAACCTTGCCCTCCCGCGCCAACGCTTGAGCGCGGTTCAGCGCGCGATCCGGCTCCGCGGCTCCGTTCATTCAGCGGTCCTTAAAGGACGCGCGCTTACCTCTCGGGAAGCAGTCCCTAGATGAAGCGGTTCCAATCGATCATAAGCCGCTATCGCAAAATAGTACAAGGTCCCGTTGGTAAGTCCGTCGATGCGGAGAGAAGTCCCTTTCCCCGCATTGATTGGCGAAGGACCGGGACGGGCGTCGTCGCCGAAATAGATTCCCTGAGCCGTGCCGTAGTAAACCAGATACCCCAGGACGTCCGTATCGGAACTAGCCCGCCACGTAAGCTCAACCGCGCCGTCTCGGGCAACCGCAGTAACCATCGCCGGCGGTTGAGGCGGTTCGTCAGGGCGATAGATTATCCGTATCTCGTCAAGATAAGGCGTCGTTTCTCCATCGCCGCTGGGATAAAATACCGCGGATAACTGCACATACCGCCCCTGAATTCCAGTCAGATCAGTCCCCGGCGTAAAAGGACGCCACTCGATGCCGGCCCAGCGGTAAGGCGATTCCCCGGCTCGGATAAAAAACTGCACCGCGGTATGATCCGAAAACCGGAAAATTCCGTTTCGGGTATACTCGTTGCGAACGACGCCTCCGACGTTGGAGGTTTTTCCTCCGTCAACTTCAACCTTGAGAATCTTTGTATTAGGTTCCCCTAAATCAAGGGAACGAGTCTCAATCCGTCCGCCCTGCCGGGGATATTTGCGGACTTCAGGCTCCTCGATGCAACGGCTGTAGAGCTTAAACTCATCTATCATTCCCATGAAGCGTCCGCCCAATACGAAACTGCCTCCCTCGCCGATAAGGGGATACAGAATAGGTCCTCCTTCTCTGCCTCCTACGGTAACATACCGCATAGCTTCAGCCTGCCCGTTGACCAGATATTCCAGCAGTCCTGTATCCGAATCGAAGCGGATAAGATGATGGCTCCACGTCCTCGGCACTAAGGCTGAAGAGCCTTCCATGGCAAGGGTTATCGGCTGATCGTCAGCCGCGAGATCAAAGAAATCCGAAAAATTCCATTGCAGACGGTTTTTGGACGCGCTGCACCGAATCCGCTGGACTATAAAACCGCCTCGCACATTCCGCCGAGAAGCGGTCCACGAGAGGATATGCTCTCCGTTTTCCATATTCATAGGGAAGAGCCAAAATTCTATCGAAAAATCCCGCAGAGCGCGCCCGCTGGAAAAAAGCGCGTTCTTCGACCGAGGGGTAATCAGCAAAGGTCCCGAAATTCCCGGCTCTTCGACGCCGGGGCTATGGATTCGCGCGCCTGAAAACAAAGCCGCGCCCATTCCGATCCGGGCAAGCCGGCGATCCGCAACGGAAATCCCTTCAAAAACCGCTATATCGTAGCGTCCTGCATGATCGATAAAAAACTCCGGTTCAGCTTCATCGAAAGAAAGGGCTAAGTCCAGAGACGGGTCCGCATTAGCCCTCAATGCCGAAGAAAGAACCAGTACCGGATTCGGCCGTATGGAAAGGATTTCCGTAATACCGTTCCGGTTTTCTATGGCGTTCCATGTTGACTCGGCTCCGATAACGAGGGTTTCCTCGCCCAGTCCATATACTCCCAGAGGGCTACCAGAAATCAGAAAAAGAAGATATACTGCGCGCATGACGGATGTTTGTTTTTTCATCTATACTTTCCTTGTTTTTTATCGGAAGAAACGCTGAGAAAAAATATGAATCCCCCAGTCTTTTCAGAAAATTATGAGGTCCTCAAAGCGGCCGCTCGCGATGCGCCTTTAGACTCAGGAGTCTACCTTTGGCGGGATGAGGAAAACCGTATTATATACATCGGCAAAGCCAAAGTTCTGCGAAACCGGCTCAATTCGTACTTCGCTAAAACTCAGGACCTTAAAACCCGGGCGCTCCTCAAACACGCCAAAAGCATAGAAACCATCATTACTCCCAATGAATACGAGGCTCTGCTCTTAGAACATACGCTCATCAAACAGCATTTTCCTAAGTATAACATAAATCTCAAAGACGGCAAGACCTATCCGATGATTCGGATAACCGCGGAAAATTTTCCGCGGGTTTTCAAGACTCGGCATATCGTGGAAGACGGTTCTCATTATTTCGGTCCTTATCCTCAAGTCGGCGCGGTGGATGCTCTGTTGGAACTCATTGACAAGCTCTTTTTTCTGCGGAAATGCCGGATATTGCGGAAACGAGACGCGCCGTGTATGTATTATCACATCGGACGCTGTAAAGGACCTTGCTGTAATAAAATATCTCGGGAAGAATACGGCGAACAGCTCCAGCGCATCCGGCGTCTGCTCTCCGGCGAAAGCCAAACCCTCGTCGTAGAATTAACCGCGCTCATGCACGAGGAAGCTAAGGCTTTGCGCTTCGAGCAGGCCGTTCTGATTCGGGACGCGGTCAAAGCCATTGAAAATCTCTCTGAAAGCAGTTCGGTGATTGACCTAGACCCTGAAGGCAGAGACTATATCGCCTGGGCCGCGGAAGGAATTTTCACGACCTTTACGGTATTTTCCATGCGAGGAGGAAAACTGGTAGGCAGAGAACTGTTCCGCACCCATTCCGCCGCGGAGGAAGAGGAATCCCTTGAAACCTTTATCTCCGTGTACTACACTCAGGACCGTCCGCCGCCGCCGTATATCTACGCCGCAACCGGAAAAAAAGATGAGGAAAAAAATCTTTCCCAATGGTTTTTAAAACACTTCGGCTATGAACCGGCTCTGCTTCCGCCTCGAGAGAAACGCCACGAAGCGGTATTGGCAATGGCTCGGCAAAACGCGCTGGAAGACCTCCGCCGAAGGCTCAAGGAACGAGGCAACGGACCTGCGCTGGACGAATTGTCCCAAACCCTGAGCCTGCGGACTAGACCTGAACGAATCGAAGGCTTCGATATTGCCCAGCTTGAGGGAAAATATCCGGTAGCTTCCCTGATTTCCTTCAAAAACGGAGTTCCAGACCGGAAGAATTACCGGTATTTCAGGCTCCGTACCGTAGTAGGCGCGGTTGACGACTTCGGGGCTATCCGCGAAGCTGTCCGCCGGAGGTACGCTCGGCTTCTTCGGGAACACAAAGACCTGCCGGATTTGATACTCATTGACGGAGGCATTGGTCAAGTGAACGCCGCAAAGGGAATTCTCCGCGAGCTGGGGCTGAACATCGACGCGGTGGGGCTTGCCAAGCGGAATGAGGAACTATGGCTTCCTCATTCCGCCGAACCGATACGGCTTTCCAAACGCTCGGAAGCCCTCAAATTATTGCAGTTTATTCGGGATGAAACGCATCGGTTCGCCACGAGCCTAAACCAGCGGCTTCGGTCGGAAGCGATAGCCTTTTCCGTCTTAGAATCGGTAGAAGGCGTCGGTCCAAAACGAGCGGGGATGCTGATGAAAGCCTTTGAAGACCTTTCCCGGATTGCAACCGCAGAAACCGCGGATATTATGCGCCGCGGGAAGCTGAAAGAATCCATCGCCAAAGCCGTCAAAACCGCGGTTGCGCTTGCGCTGGAAGACCGGCAGACCGCCATGCGGTATAAGCCGTATCATACGGGCGAATCCTTAGCCGCAGAAGCGGCGATAGACTATCTTGATCAGGGGTAATACTTTTAGGTTTGCCGGTATTGACAATATATATTTGGATGTACTATGTTTTAAGAAGATAATGTATGGAAAGATTATTTTTGGATAATTTTAGAGGATTCTCAGAGCAATATATAGAAATACGGGATGTTAATTTTCTTGTCGGCGAAAACAGTTCCGGGAAAAGTTCTGTTTTAATGGCTCTAAATACGATCTCATATCCGGGATTTTGGTTCAAGCTGAATTTTAACGCTGGAGACAGTCAGACTTTTTCCTTTGACGACTTGGTTTCAGTTGAGTCGAACAATAAATCCTATTTTAGAATCGGATATTTTGATGATCGGAATATATCATTTGTTTTTGAATTTACTAATTTAAACGGAAAGCCGATCATTTCTTCAGGCGGCATAGGAAATACAAAATCCGCTTTTTATTTTTTTTGTGAAGGAAATCAGATTAAACATAAAGATTTCAAGAATGAAAATTTGTCATTAGACAGGCTTAAAAATTTTTCCAAAAAAGAAAAAAGTCAGATGAAAGAGCTTGTCGCTAAATCCGAAATAAATGCCCCTTTGATGATACTTTCATTATTTGAAAAAAATATTTTCCCAGGGAAATTACCTATTCAGAATATTACCCCTATAGCGCCGATACGGAGCAAGCCCTCAAAAACCTATGATGAACCGGGAACTTCGGAGAATTCTGAAGGGGATCATATTCCTTATGTTATCAGAAGAATATTAAAAACAAAACATGATTTTTTGCAAAGAATGAAAAACTTTGGCGAGATGAGCGGATTATTCCGAGATATTAATATTAAGGAATATGAAGAAAATGTGGATGATGCCCCGTTTAGAATGAATTTTATCTTAAATAAAGAGCCGATAAATATTGTAAATATCGGCTACGGCGTTTCTCAGATTTTACCGGTTTTGTATACGGTATATACCCAAAATAACAGTATAATCACCATTCAACAGCCGGAAGTTCATTTGCATCCTAAAGCTCAAGCCGCAATGGGCAATGTATTTTTTGATCTGTCTATCGGCAAGTCCAAGAAAAAGTTTATCATTGAAACTCATAGTGATTATATAATAGACCGGTTCCGGCAAACGCAACGGAAATCTCAAACAAAGTCTCATGCGCAGGTTGTTTTTTTCTTGCGGGAAAATGGCGGTAATAAGGCGTTTTCCATTAATATTGACGGCAACGGCAACTATGATAGCGATCAGCCGGAAGAATTCAGAGCGTTTTTCATCAGAGAAAAAATGGAGAATCTTGGATTGTAACCATGATCGTACTTGACACGAATTCATATTCTTCAGTATTTGACCAGAATAGTAGCGATCATGCTGATTTTTGTCATGTCATGCAATGGGTAAATAGTCAGAAGAGGGCGTGTTTTGTGTATGGCGGGAAAAAATATAAAGATGAAATGCGGAATATGGTAAAATATCTCGATCTGATAGACGAATTGAAAAAAGCCGGAAAATTTGTTGAGATTAACGGCCGCATGATAGATGAAGACGCAGCGCGCTTGAAAAATATTTGTACCGATGTAGCTTTTAATGACGAACATATTGTAGCGATATTAAATATTTCCGGCTGTAAATTGGTTTGTACAAAAGATACTTCCGCAATGCCGTATATAAAGAGAAAAGATTTTTATTCGGATAAAAAAAGACCTCAAATATATTCAGGCGCGAGAAGTAAAAACGTTCTAAAAAGCATTTATCAAGACCGCCGTAAAACCCCCGCCTTTTTTTTCTAATGCGTGGGGATATAAGGCGGCAGAGCAGGATACAATTTGTTGCAAGGACTGCTTCCTATTTACGCAAAGATAGGTTAGTATAAAACTATGAATATCCAGAGGGCTTTCAAAGTAAGACTCTATCCAACCGCCGACCAGCAGGTATTGCTCAATAAAACCCTCGGCTCTTGCCGCTTCCTCTGGTTTGCGAGTTCAAAGACGTGTCATGTATGCGGATATGTAAAGAAAGATTTGCTGTTGCGCGAGCGGGAATGGGCGTGTCCTGAGTGGGGGGCGCGGCATGACCGCGATAGGAATGCGGCGGAAAATCTTGCTGAATTAGGGAAACGCATACCCGTGCAACGCGGGGAATTAACGTCTGCGGACATGGCGGCTCTGGCTCTTGGGAACAAGAGTGAAACCGCTGTGGAAATACCGGCAACGGGAAGAAGCAGAAATCTTGAGGAGCAAGCCTCGAAAGAGACCCAAGCCTCAAGCCTCGCCTTTAGGCGTGGGGAAGTTGACGGTATTCTCTACTTGTCCAAATTTTCTATTCGGTATATGGTGAAGGTATCTTACAGAGCGGAATTCGGCTCTCTGAGACCCGATGTTGACGCTTCGAGAGCGGACATCGATTCTTCGAGAGCGGACATCGGCTCTTTGAGACCCGATATTGACGCTCCGAGAGAGAAACTTCCCGCTCAAAGAGCGGAATCAGGCTCTCCGAGAGCGGACATCGGAACTTAGAGAATCTAAACCGGCTCTTTGAGAGCGGTTTTCAATTCTGAGAACGAAGAAGCGCGATCTTATATGGAGAAAAAGGAAAAGCTCATGAAACATATCATTGCCGCGGTGTGCATCCAATGCGGCGCGGAATATGAAGCCGACGACAACGCGTATACCTGCGTAAAATGCGGAAACGTGCTGGACATCAAGTACGATTACGGGTATATCAGGGGAAAGCTCGCTAAAGAGAAGCTGGCGTCCCGGACGGATTACTCGATGTGGCGGTATAAGGAACTGCTTCCGGTTGAGGAGGACAGCCGGCTGACGCCGTTGCGGGTCGGCTGGTCGCCGTTGTACAAAACGGAACGGCTTGGAGCGCGGCTGGGTTTGCGTAATCTCTACGTGAAAGACGACGGGCAGAATCCGACTTCGAGCCTCAAAGACCGGGCGTCGGCGATTGCCGTAGTCCGGGCGCAGAGGGCGGGCATGACGACGGTCGCCTGTTCGTCCACGGGAAACGCGGCGTCTTCGCTTGCGGGGAACGCCGCGGCCATGGGGCTTTCGTCGTTTATATTTGTTCCAGAACGCGCGCCTAAGGGCAAGGTCGCGCAACTCATGATTTTCGGCGCTCGCGTTATCAGCGTGCAGGGAAATTACGAGGAGACATTTAAACTGTCCGCGCAGGCTATTGAACGTTGGGGGTGGTACAACCGGAACGCGGCGATTAATCCGTATCTCCTTGAGGGTAAAAAAACAGTATCTCTGGAGATAGCGGAACAACTCGGTTTTAAATCTCCGGATTACGTCGCGGTTTCTGTGGGCGACGGCTGTACTATCGCCGGCGTGTGGAAGGGGTTTAAAGACCTTTTCGAGATAGGTTTGATTGACAAACTGCCGAAGCTGATTAGCGTGCAGGCAGACGGCTGTTGTCCGATAAACCGCGCGCTTGAAACCGGCAAGCCGATTGAGCGGATGGAGGAGAACACTATCGCGGACAGCATCGCGGTCGGAGTTCCCCGGAACGGCGAGAAAGCTCTGCGGGCGGTTCGCGAGTCTCAGGGCATTACGGTGAACGTATCTGACGAGGAGATTTTTGAGGCAATGCGGCTTCTCGGAACGGTGTGCGGCGTTTTCGGCGAGCCTGCGGGCGTTACCGGAACAGCCGGTTTGAAGAAAGCCGCGGAGCGCGGGCTTATTCCCCCGGACGCGCTGACGGTAGCGATTGTAACCGGCAACGGACTGAAGGATACGGCTTCCGCGCAGACCGCCGCAGGAGAGCCGTTGCGGATTCCGCCGGACATGGACATTCTCACCGCAGAATTCAAAAAGCGGAATATATATTTCTAGGGATAGACATATCCGTACGCCTAGTGATAGACATATCCGTACCGCCAAAGTCCGTCTTTTTGTTCAAGAACCGCCAAGAATTCTCCGCTTTGGCGGAATAGGACGACTGACGGCATAGTTGCGGCGGATAAAACCGCTGACCGCGCAAGAATCTCCGGCGGCGGCTTGCCGTGAATCGCCATGAGCGCGGTCTCATCGGAGACCGTAAAACAGGGAAGCCCTAAGGTCCTAAAGGCGCGAATATCCAGCGGTTTGAGAGCCTGCCTAAGAATCGCGGCGTCTTCTGCGTCTGACGCCGCATCCGACGCCTGAAATCCCGCGATATGGGTGCGATTCAACGCGGCTAAATGAGCCCGAGAGCCTGCGGCTCGCGCAATATCCCGCGCCAAAGACCGGATATAGGTCCCTTTAGAGCAATAAACGGAAATAACCGCGTCCGGCGGCTGGTACCTGTGCAGTTTCAAGTCGTACACCGATACCAGACGCTCAGGCATATCGACGGTTTCTCCGCTTCGGGCCCGGGCGGACGCCCGTTTGCCGCCGATATGAATCGCTGAATACGCCGGAGGCGTTTGCAGGATGTCTCCCTTGAATCTGGACATCGCCTGCTGAAGCCGATCAAGGGACGGCATCGGACCCTCGGCCACGGGGACGCCTTCCGGGTCCAGCGTATCGGTTTCCACGCCGAACCGGATAGTCCCTTCGTACTGTTTATCTCCGCCGGAAAACCAGGGCGTCAATTTAACCGCTCGTCCGACCAGCACAAGGAGCAGTCCTGTAGCGAACTTATCCAGCGTTCCCGTATGTCCGACTTTGCCGACCGCGAAGGCTTTTTTCACCGCGTTCAAGGACTCAAAGGAGGACATCCCGGATTTTTTATACATCAGCAGATAGCCCGAGTCTTTCATGTTCGCGTAATTCCTCGATTTTTTTGACCATATCGAAGCCTTCCCGGATGCTTGCATCCTCATGGAAGCGGAGTTTCGGAGTTTGCCGGATATGCATTTGCCCTGCGAGCTGGGCTTGGATGAACCCCGCCGCGCTTTGCAGTCCTGTTACGCCCGTAGCGAGATTCCCTTCGGACTTAAAACTCGAAACATACACGTCAGCCCAGGCTAAGTCTTTCGACACGGAGACTCTGGTAATAGAAAGAAAGGGATTTACCCGGTAATCTTTAATTTTTCCCTCTACAATGAGAACGCCGATTTTTTCCTGAATAAGCCGCCCTACCCGTTCAATTCTGTATTCCGCCATTACGCTACTCTACACGAAAGAAAAACCTTTGGCAAGGACTGATTTTCATCCTTTGACAGAAATATCGGGAGGTGATCCAGAAAGTATGATAGGCATTAAACGAAACCATAATTGAGGTAGTGGAAAGCCATATTGAAGGCTTTCCAATGATTGAAGAGCTTCTTGGAAAAACAGCAGGTTCGC
>JAIRPH010000112.1 GCA_031257135.1 Spirochaetaceae bacterium | reverse complement strand
GGAAGCGGCTGATAAGGCTGGGGATTACCTGGGATACGATAGCTACTGACGATTGGGACAGCTTCCTGACGGCATTTGCCGAGGACAATCGGTCAACCGGCAAAGCGTACACGGTGGGGATAGAATGGAATAACTGCCTGTTGAGGCATCGGCTCAGGCGGGTTTTCAGGCGAACCTGCTGTTTTTCCAAGAAGCTCTTCAATCATTGGAAAGCCTTCAATATGGCTTTCCACTACCTCAAGTATGGCTTCGTTTGACCGCTATCATACTTTCTGGATCACCACCGAAAAACTAACCGACGGACTTTTGTACTCAAACACATTAACCCGCCGCCATATCCGGGTAATCGGGTTGTCAATAACCATGTCCCGAATCTTCTTGATAATAAGCGCGTCTATCCGCAGAGGCTCGGTATTCAACGGCTGTTCATGCTGAATGTCCAGCGCGTCCAGATACTGCTCAAAAGTTAGTTGAAGCGCAGGCAAAAGCGCAGGATGCCACGCTATACGATCCTCAGCCATACCGAAAGTATAGCCTCAAAGCCCCGCGGAATCAAGCCGTTTGACCCGGGTCTTCAGGATTCCCTTGTTAGGTTTAATCGGTCTTTTTGCGGAGGATTTCTTTCATCCGCCGGTCTAAGAGGATGCGTACTCCTGCCCGCAGTGATATGAATACCACCACTAATCCCATGATTATCGACGCAATTTCTTTCGGAATCTGCCGGGACTGCATCAGAGGTTGAGCGGTTTTCAGCATACCGAAGAGCAAGCCTGCAAGCGCGGTTCCGCCTGCGGTACTGTTGCCGACTAAAGCTACCGCAATCCCGTCGAAACCGTATCCGTCTTGGGCTGATAATACCCGCCCCGCCGGAAATAAGCCTAAAGCAACCACCGCCCCGGCAAGTCCGGCGAAGCCGCCGGATACCGCCATCGCCGCGGTAAGTCCGGCGTTCACGTTAATGCCGCCGTATCGCGCCGCTTCCTTGCTGAAACCGGTCGCCCGCAGAGCATAGCCCAGCCTCGTCTTTTCCATGACGACCCAATAAAATAAAACCGCCCCAAGGGTTAGATATAACCCGCAATTTAAGCGAGAGCCGTTAGTAAGGGCTTTGAGAAAAGGACTCGCCAGCAAAGCGGTATCGGGAAACGGCGGCGTTTGATGGGTATTAGTCCCCGGAATAAGCAACGTAGCGTATCGAGAGCCGTAGAAGGCGATATAGTTCATCATAATCGTCGCAACCACTTCAGACACGCTAAACTTCGCTTTCAGGAAACCCACCGCGCCTCCCCAAACCGCGCCGGCTACAAGCGCGGCAGTTACCGCTATAAGCCAATGCAGAATCGGAATATGAGGACCGTACAACCCGAAAAACTGGGCCGCGGTAAGCCCCGCGATATACTGCCCCTCCGCGCCGATGTTGAATAATCCGGTCCGCGCGGCAAAAGCCATCGACAAACCGCAGAGAATCAGGGGCAGAGAAAGCGCAAGCCATTCGCCGATATACCGCCCGTTAAACCGAGTAATCCAGACGCCTTGATCCGGATTCCACCGGACGTACCAGCCCGATACCGCTTGCAGAAGAGAAAAATACAGCTCCGCCGGATTCCGTCCCGCCAGAAAAATCAGCATCGTCCCGGCTAAGAAACCCAACAGAACTACCGCGGCAGAAACCAGTCCGCCTGAACCGGTAAAGGCTTTCTCTATTATACGCGCCAGTAAAGCGTTTTTAGAAGGTTCAGCCATAGCCTTTGCTCTCGGAGGCAAGTCCGCCCATCATCGCGCCGATACGCCGCTCGTCCGCGGACGCTCCAGAGACAATCCCGACGATAGAACCCTTAGACATCGCCGCAATCCGGTCGCAGAGATTGAGAATCTCGTCCAGTTCAAAGGATACCAGCAATACGGCTTTGCCTTTATCCCGCTCTTCTATGATGCGCCGGCGGATATACTCGACCGCTCCCGCATCAAGCCCTCTGGTCGGCTGAGATACGACGAGCAGTTCCGAGGAAAGGTCGATTTCCCGAGCGATAACCGCCTTCTGCTGATTCCCGCCTGACATAGACCGCGCCGGCGTCGCCGCTCCGTTTCCCGCCCGAATGTCAAACTGAGCGATAAGCCGCTCCGCATGAGCGGAAATAGCGGGAAACCGCAAAAAACCGAACCTATCGGAAAAAGGCTTTTTCCAGTAGGTTTTCAGGATAAGGTTTTCATCGACCCGAAAATCCAGTATCAGCCCGTGCTTATGCCGGTCTTCGGGAACCAGCCCGATGTTTCTATTACGGACGCTCTCATTAGAAATATCCCTGCCTTTGAGAAGAATCCGCCCGGACTTCACCGGCAGAAGCCCGGCAATCCCGGCGACCAGTTCGGATTGTCCGTTGCCGTCCACGCCGGCAATCCCGAGGATTTCCCCAGACCTGACCTCAAGAGACAGATTCTGCACCGCCGGAACCCCCTTCGCGCCGACGACCGTCAAATCCTCAATGCGGAGAATAACCTCTTTAGGCTCCGCCGGCTTCTTCCCAATGCGGAAGGCTACGGATCGTCCTACCATCTTTTCCGCAAGTTCCTGCTCGTCAGCCGAATCGACCCGCAGAGTTCCGGCGTTTTTTCCCCGGCGCAGGACGGTACAGCGATCCGCCGCCGCCTTAATCTCTTTCAGCTTATGGGTGATAAACAGGATCGTTTTCCCTTCCGCCTTGAGACGGCGGAAAATGTCCAGCAACTCGTCAATTTCCTGCGGAGTAAGCGTCGCGGTAGGCTCGTCAAAGATAAGAATATCCGCGTCTCGGTATAAAATCTTGAGAATCTCCACCCGCTGTTGCATCCCTACGGTGATATCCTCGATTCGCGCCTTGGGGTCTACCGCGAGGTTGTACGCGGCGGAAAGCTCCGCCGCCCGCTTTTCAGCCTGAGACAAATCGAGGTTTCCCCGCCGGTTCCGAGGCTCCAGCCCCAGCGCGATATTTTCGGTCACCGTGAAGTTGTGAACCAGCTTAAAATGCTGATGCACCATACCGATTTTCAAAGCCCGCGCGTCATTGGGACTGCCTATCCGCACCGGACGCCCCCGGATTTTAATGACGCCCTCGTCAGGCTGACAGAGACCGAACAAAATAGACATGAGCGTTGACTTCCCCGCGCCGTTTTCCCCTAAAAGCGCGTGAATCTCGCCCTGAACAGCCTCAAAACAGACCTTGTCATTGGCTACGATCCCCGGGAAAACTTTGGTGATATTCAGCATTTGGACGGCAAGCTCACCCTCCACGGTATACCTCTTAGTCGATGGCTTGCAGATTCTGCGGAAAGCCCGGAAGCTGTTTCGCCGCGGCGTATGACGGCGCAATTTTAATCTGTCCCGAAATAATCCGCTCTTTTGTCTGCTCAAGCTGTTTTTTAATGTCTTCGGTCAACGCGGGATTGGTCCCGGCATAGCCGACGCCGTCGGCTTTCAGGTCCAGAGTGATTACCTCGCCCTTAAAGGCATTGTTTTTAACCGCGTTGAGTCCGTACTTGACTCCGGTTTCAACCCGCTTCAGCATAGAGGTAAGGACCGCAGATTCTTTATCGCGGTATAGCCCCATTTCATACATATCCATATCCGAACCGATAGCCCAGACGTTTTTGCCCTGAAGCCGATATTCCTTAGCTTGAGCGATAGTCCCGTTTCCGCTGTTCCCCGCGGCGGAATAAATCGCGTAAACCCCGGAATCGTACCAGATTTTCGCTTGAGTCTTTGCCTGCCCCGGCTCATTCCAATCGTTCACATAGTAATCGATGATTTCCGCGTCAGGCAGTACCGATAATACCCCTTGAATAAAGCCGACTTCAAACTTGGTAATCACCGGATCAGGAACGCCCCCGATAAAACCGAACCGGGGATTTTCTACGCCGTCGGCTTTGGCTTTTAACGCCGCCCCAACCCCAACCAGATAGGACCCCTCATGTTCCGCAAATACCGCGTTCAGCACATTGGGAAACTGAACAAAGTCAACATCAACAATCAAATACTTCTGATTCGGATACGCCTTAGCCGCCTCAGCCAGCGCGTCCGCAAAGGTGAATCCCGCGGTAACAATAAGGTCATAGCCCTCGTCCGAAGCCTGCCGGATATTGGGATCATACATAGCTTGGCTCTGAGCCGTAACCACGTCGTAAGCCCTGCCCCGCTGACGAGGATTATCCCAAGTATCCCCATAAAACTCCAGAATCCCCCGCCATGCGGCCGCATTGAAAGACCGGTCGTCGATTCCTGACGAATCAGTAAGCAACCGCACCGTAATCCCCGATGCGCCGGCAGGCTGAACCGTACGCGGGTCCTGCTTGGGCGCGGCAAATGCCCCAATCCCTGCAATCCCCAGCATAATCGCACAAAGAAGCATCTTTTTCATAAAAAATCTCCTAAGAGCTTTTATAGCATTTTTTCCCCGATTAATCTACCGCCAATAAATGCAAACTTGAATAAA
>JAIRPH010000032.1 GCA_031257135.1 Spirochaetaceae bacterium | reverse complement strand
GGAACGCCCCAGCGGGAGTGATTAGCCAGCGCGTAGGCGTACAGGTTCTTGGCAAAGGTCAAGAGTTCGCTATCCGTTTTGGGGATATAATCGCGTTTTTGCGTCATAATGATTTCCTTGTTATATTAGAAGATTTCTCCCAGACATCGGGAGATTTCTCCCAGACATCGGGAGACTTCTCCTAGACATCGGGAGACTGCTCCCAGACATTGGGAGAACTCTCCCAGACTTCGGGAGAACTCTCCCAGACTTCGGGAGAACTCTCCCAGACATCGGGAGAACTCTCCCAGACATCGGGAGACTGTTCCCAGACTTCGGGAGACTGTTCCCAGACATCGGGAGACTGTTCCCAGACTTCGGGAGAACTCTCCCAGACATCGGGAGACTGTTCCCAGACTTCGGGAGACTGCTCCCGACTTTCGGGAGGCTGTTCCTAGACATCGGGAGAACTCTCCCGGCTTTCGGAAGAACATTTTTTTGAGAGAAAAATGAAAAAAAATGTTTTAACGCATAAAGCAGTTGACAAAAAAAAGGTATGCCTGAAAGATTTTCCAAAAACATTATGCAATATTCCATGAGAATTAATATATAAAAGCCTCGGAATTCCGTCAAGAGACTTTGCGTTATTTCTCAAAAAAGTTGCAAAAAAAAACTTCCGCCTTTAGATTCTAGCCCGGCGTCTCAAAAAAACCCGTGGAAGAATTGGGCGGATCAGAGCAGGCAATTTCCACCAAAATGCCGCGTTTCCATTACTTCACTGCCTGCGCCTGTACTTCCTCAAGCAGACGCATCGCTTCTGCCCGGTTAAGCGTGTCAATCAATGCCTCAAAATCCTTCCCGGCTATGTCAAACACCAGCATCGAAGGCTTGCCGTTGTTGGTCAGCACTATTTTTCCATTCCGTTTAAGGGTTTCTCTGGTTTTACGGGGAAATGCGGTAAACTCCCTGATAGTCAAAAATTCCATACCATACCTCTCTGTTGATTATCTCATACATCTAGGTATAAAAACAACCGCGGATATTTATCCTAACCGCCGTAAAACCCCCGCCTTTTTTCTAATGCGTGGGGAGGTTTATATACTTGTCTAACCTTTTTCGTTTGTGCTATTATTTCCGTATGCAAAACCAAGACGCGCTTTTTTCAGAAGGCGATGCAATCGTAGTTGCGTTTTTTAATCGGCTGTCCCCGATGAGGAATATATATTTGATTTGGCATATTCATCCGGGCGGGCAAATCCGGCTTGTTGCGGGCGGAGTATCTCAAGGCGGCTGGTCAATGTAAGGTATGGCTTCAACTCTTTCACCGTATCATCTTGGTAAAGCCAGAGAATTATACAATATCTTTAATGTTTTCAACGCGATTTCGTGGTCATTTCTGGTTGGCAATATTGTTACCCTTTTGGCGATGCGGCTTCGCGCGACTTCGACGTATATAGGTATTCTCAGCGCGTTGGGCTATGTATCCTTTTTTTTCCTGCCTTTGGGCAAGCTCCTGACTCGGCGGTTTCGGATTACCCGTATTTTCAGCCTTGCGTGGATCGGCAGAGCCTTAGGGATGACCCCGCTGCTCCTGACGCCGCACTTAGTTTCGCAAGGACATACCGATACCGCGATGAACGTCATTATTTTAGGGGTGGCGATTTTTCATATTATCCGGGGCGTCGGGATGATCGGCAACAATCCGGTTTTGAGTTACCTCGCATCGGGACCGGATCGGGGCAGTTATATGACTCAGATTCAGATCATCAACAACGCGGTAGGGATGTTCTGCGGTTTTTTCATCGCTTTGGCGTTAGGGCGGGAACCGCCTTTGTATCTTTATGCGATTATCATGGCAATCGGCGAAGTGTGCGGCATTTTCAGCGGAATCTTGATGAAAAAAATCCCGGAACCGCCGATAGAAGAGCGGAAAAAAGGGGTTTCTTTCCTGAGCATCCTTCATGAAGCCTTTTCAAAAGATTCGCTCCGGCAGTTTATCCTGATTCTTTTTATCGTCGCGCTGGTGTCCGGGGTTTCAAGGGCGTTTATTATCGTCTACAGCCGGGAAGTTTTTCTGCAAAGCGACGGCATGGTTTCGCTTTACTCGGTTTTCGGCGGACTGGGAGTCCTGTTAATCGGGTTGCTGATTAAATTTCTCGTAGACCGCATCGGCGCGAAACCGATTTTCATTGTCTGCGTCTTCATCGGCTTAGTGGGAATGATTCCGGTTGTGCTTATCCCCTCGGGATTGGCGGAACAGTTCTCCGCGGGCATAGTGCTGTTTATCAGCGCGCTGTTTTTCATCCTTAATTTCGGCTTTCTCGGTTCTGAAGGGATAGCGCAAACCTATTTTCTTGCGCTGGTGCCGATGGAATTGATGCTGGACATGGGGATTCTCTATTTTCTGGTGTTCGGCGTAGCCGGTTCCGTCGGGTCTTTTCTTGCGGGGCTGTTGCTGGACGTATTGACCGGTTTTACGGTTCCGATGGTGGTTGCTTTTAAGATACTGTACGCCATTCTGATTCTCTTGACGATAGCGATCCTGTGGCTTCAAAGAAAGCTGACGCCTTTAGGCGCGCTTCCGTTTCGGGGCGCGCTGGAGGTGATCTTTTCTTTCCGAGACCTCCGAGCGATAGCTCTGCTTGACCGGCTGAATAAAACAAAGGATTCCGATGAAGAAGAGGCTCTGCTGGAAGCGCTTCATGGCGCGCCCTCGAAACTTGCCATCAAAGGACTGCTTACCAGAGCCAAATCGCCTCGGCTGGCTATCCGCACCGAGGCTCTGCGGGCTATGGAAGCGTTGGACACCCTCGACGAACCTGCCGAAAAAGCCCTAATGGAGGATATTATCGTTCATCACTATACGACGGCGTATATTTCCGCCCGGATTTTGGGGAATCATCGGGTATATTCGGCGATACCGACGCTTCGGGAGCTGGCTTCTTCTGAGGACTATATGCTTGCGGGAGAAGCTATCATTGCGTTGGCGAAGCTCAAAGACGAAGCCTTCCGTCCTGAGATAGAGTCGATTATCAGCAAAACCCCTAATCCCCGGCTTAAAATCATGGGAGTCGAGGCGTTCGGCATTTATCGATCTCCTCATTCGCTTACGGTTTTGCTGGACATCCTGCGGGTGGAAAATCCGCCGCACTACCTTCGGGACGAGGCGGTTCTTGCGATGGCGAGCATCCTTACGATACAAAACGAGTTTTATCCTCTGCTGGTCCGGTTTCTGGAGGATGAAAGCCTCGCCCCTACGCTGGCTATGGACGAAGCCGAATCAGCCGCCGAGTTCTACCGAACCGCCAATAAAGGCTGGTTTCGGAAAAAGCCGGTTCGCGCCGCGGCGCAAGCTCAAAAACTTATCCCCGCGGTCGCGGCTTTTATTAAAGACGCTCAAGGCGCGGCTCTTTCCCGGTGGATTCTGGAACTTCCTGATGATTTAGTTCATCCTATCTCTCAGAGCGTATTGGCTGAAGTCGTTTTGGACGATGAGCTTATCGGATACGACCGTCTGCGGCTCCTTATTGTCCGCTGGGCGGCTCAGGAATTGCGGCTGTGGACAAACAAATAGCCCTTGAATTGCGGGGAATCACCAAAGTTTACGGAGAAGACCCCTACCGAGCGAATAACCAAGTTACCCTGAACCTGCGGAAAGGAGAGATTCTCTGCCTTGCCGGAGAAAACGGCGCGGGCAAGTCAACGCTGATGAAGATTCTGTACGGACTTACGCCGCCTACGGAAGGGGAGATTCGGGTTTGGGGGAAGCCCGCGGTTATCGCTTCGCCCCGAACCGCCGCGGAGCTGGGCATCGGCATGACCCATCAGCATTTCATGGTGTTTCCAGAGTTCACGGTATCCGAGAATGTGGTCATGGGCGTTGAGCCGGTAAAATGGGGGATAGTCTACGACTTCCAGCAGGCAAGAAAACGGGTGTCAGAGCTTATCGAGGCGCATCATTTTTCTATCGAAGCCTCCGCGCCGGTCAGCTCTCTCACGGTGGGGCAGATACAGCAGGTGGAAATCCTCAAAATGCTCTACCGCAAAGCGGAGATTCTTATCCTTGACGAGCCGACCTCAGTATTGACCGAGCAGGAAATCGGCGCGCTGTTCCGCACCTTGCGAGGGCTTGCGGACGCGGGGAAATCGCTAATCCTCATCACCCACAAACTTGCGGAGATCAAGCGGGTCTCCGACCGGGTAGCCGTGATGCGCCGAGGCGAACTCGTCGGCATCCGAGACACGAAGGACGTCGAAGAATACGACATCTTCCGCATGATGATAGGACGAGACCCCGACCGCCACCTAAGCCGCCTGCGGCAAAACCAGCGGATAATCGGCGGCGAGCCTGCGCTGACGTTTGAGGAAGTGACGGTGAAACACCGCGGACAGGATCGGCCGCTTCTGGATCGGGTGAGTTTTACGGCTCACCGAGGGGAGATTTTAGGCTTTGCCGGAGTCGGCGGCAACGGGCTTGAGGCTCTTGAGGCGGTCCTTGGTGGATTTTTACCCATTGCTTCCGGGCGGATTCTCTGCGGCGGCGAAGATATTTCCGGGCTGAATACCCGGGGACTGCGGCGGCGGGGACTAGCCTACGTGCCGGCAGACCGCCTGCATCTGGGGAGCGCGCCGGACGCGAGCATCCCGGAAAACTTCATTGTCGGCAGGCGCAAGGAATTTGTCCGGGGCGGTCTGCTCGATCTCAAAGCGGTTTCCCGGTTTTCCCGAAAGCTCTTTGAACGGTACGGCATCGCCGGCAATGAAGGTCCGCACATCCGGTCGCTTTCCGGCGGAAACATCCAGAAAGTGATTCTCGCCCGTGAAATCGATCTCTTTCGGGATTACATCGTGTTTTCCGAGCCGACTTGGGGGCTTGACGCCGCGGCAGGAGCCTATGTGTACGAGCAGATGTCCGCCCTTCAGAAAAAAGGAGCGGCAGTGCTTCTCATTTCGTCGAATCTGGACGAGATTCTCGCCAACGCGGATCGGACGCTGGTGTTCTACCGAGGAGCGGTCGCCGCGGAAATCACCGACCCTCGGTCCGCCCCCGGCGTCAAAGAGACCATCGGCGCGTATATGCTCGGCATCTCCTAATTATTTAAATTTTTTTCCCAATATAAAATACATAACCATAATACTGTTTGTATTTTGAATACAACTCCGCTTCACGCCTCAGATATGAAATAAAACGCTCAACGGTTTTATTTCCCGCGTATTTTTTCAAAAATTCTTCTTGCCGCGCTTTTTGCGGAATAAAATACGCATCTATCCAGCAACTTTCAGGCAATGTAAACGCGGCAACCGGCAGAAAACCGGCTTTTTGCAGTATTGAAATATTATGCCCCATTGCGGCAATTTCGGGAACCGCGTCAACCCACCACTTTTCAATTTCAGCGGGACGTTCATCGGTAAACCATGATTCATACGTTACGGCAATGTAACCATCTTTTTTGAGAAAGCCTTTCCAATACTTCAAGCCGTTTTCAAAACCTATATTGGCGATAGCTCCCTCAGACCATATAAGATCAAATTCGTCATGCTGAAACGGCAAATTGTCCATTGAACCGACAATGCCTTTTACCCTATCCTGAAGCCTGAGTTTTCCGGCAGTTGAGTTCAGTTTGTCAATCGAACCGGGAAAAAGGTCGAGGGCGGTAATGACGCCTTTTGTATTTTGCGCCAAAACCATTGTTTGACCGCCGGTGCCGCAACCTAAATCGGCAATTTTGGACTCGCTTGTAAGATTGTCAATAAAACGTAACGCCCTCATGGTCGCTTCAGGACTGCCGGGACCCTGCCGTTCCAGCCCCACAAAATATTCATTGATAAGGGCAAAATCAAATTCATGTATAACCGTTTCTTCCATGTTCTCGTTCCTTGCAACGCCCGCCCTTGCCGTTATTCGCAAAATACGGCAAGCACACATAATCCGGTTATGCACTGTTGCCCGTACTCCATTATTCTTATATATTATTTTTTAATACATCTCTTACTTCCATCAACGCAAATCCTAATAAATTTTCCCCTTTCCAATAATTAGGATTATATATCTTTTCATTATTTTCATCAAGTCCGATTCCCCATATTTTATCATAAGGACTTGCCTCAACCAGTATTTTATTACCAGTTGATTGCAAAATTTTCAGCATTTCTTGGTTTTGCGAAAATTTATAAAAATTACCATCCAATACAATTTTATATTTTATTTTATCCCATTCTTTTGCATTAAAATATTTAACCTGCCGGCCCAACGCTTTAATTATCTTTGGATTATTTTCCATTAATATTTTTTCAAATGATTCTTTGTCGTTAAAAATTAAAGCCTTTTGTCCCATCATATATTGTTCGGCGCAACTATATTTATAACCGTCCGCTTCAAAATATGATTTTTGCCATTGGCTAAAACAACCTATCGACAAATTAGCTTTATCCATATTCCAAAAAAATACATATTTTAGCGTTTTATTTTTATTATATTGATCGATTAAATCATCAACAGAATATTTTTTATTCATATTATCCTGAAATGGTGATTTCATATTTTTCTCCATGATATATATAATCGACGCTGGAACGCAAGGACTTTAACATTTTTTCACCATTTTTTTAAGTGTTTACGGTTAAGTTCGGGCAGGTATACGTTAAACCTACTGGCGGAGACGGTTGCTTTTTGGGGATTTAAGTTGTCTGTACGGACACCGCAGAAACCATTCCGCCGCCGTAGCAACGGTAGGAGGGCGTTTCTGCGGGGTTCTGGCGCGAGATGTGGAGTAGTTTATTTTATTTTTGGAATCACAAAAGGCGTATGTTCCTTATAGTTTATATATTCTTCTCCGAATCTTTTCTCCAGTTCTTTTTCCTCGATACATTTATGATACATACTTCCTACGGTAAATCCTAATATACCATTTATCGCTCCGGTAATTATACCTCCAATCAAGGTTCCAAGACCCAAATAATACAATATCGCTCCAAATTCTATTGGGTTTCTACAGTATTTATATGGTCCAGTTATTATCAAATGCTGTGTCGGGGCATTGGGGGCGGGCGTGCCATTTCCGATTTTCCATTGCGTTATTGTTGACCATATTAAAAAATATAGCCCTGATGTTATTCCAATAGTTGAAATAATTATTTCAACTATTTTATTTAGATTTATGGATATATACTTTTTTATAAAAAACCCAATAACCATAAAAAAACCGGGCAAAATTACCAAAAAGAATATTGAACCGCCTATTAAAGAAACAATTTTATATTGTTTTGAAGTATTCTTTCCAGAAAATTGTAATAAAAAGCCGATCAAATGTTGTTTCATCATATCCTCCATGCAATTTTATCTAAGATTACCATCTTTGTTCTATGATTGTCAAGCATTTTTTTATTCGATTAACCCCGAAGTCCTTTGACTTCGCCGGCATAGAGTCAGATTTTCTGAATTTATTCATAATTATTTTCCGCTTCTAAATATGAATATCTGCAATCAGAAAAAAAAGTAGTTTCACTGTTTTTTATTTTCTTCATTGCTGTTTTAATTGCCGCATCTGAATTGTCAACGCCTATCCAGTTTCTGCTTAACTCCTGCGCGGCAATTAAGGCGGCGCCGGAACCGCAGAAAAAATCCATTACCATACTCCCTTCGTTTGAAGACGCGGAAATAATTGTTTTCAGTAAATCTCTGTTTTTTTCTGTAGGATACTCCGGATATTGATAGTCTTTAAATTCCCATATATCCTGCATTTTTTTTCCGTCTTTTTCGTCCGCGTATATAATTTTTCTGGGGTTGCCGTTTGACGACCATTCTATTAAACCCGCCTCGTCCAGCGTTTCAAGTTCTTGCGGCGCGCACCGCCAATGCC
>JAIRPH010000018.1 GCA_031257135.1 Spirochaetaceae bacterium | reverse complement strand
GGACGTAACCTGTTGCCGTCCGAAACGAACCAACTGATTTATGGTAGGCATTGAGTCAAAAACTCCCTTTTCTATGCTATAGAGCCAGTCCGCGGAAAACCGCGCCGGCGCATATTATTCCGTATACAGATTTTTAAAATAACAAAAAGAAAAAAAAAGGTCAAGCCCTAAAACCGCTGAATTTGAAAAAAATATCCTGATTTAAAAAATTATCAGGAACCGGTTAATTTTCGAGTATGGTAATTTCTACCCGTCGGTTTCTGCGGCGTCCTTCTGGGGTGCTGTTATCCGCAACGGGCTGTTCCGCGCCGTAGCCTCTGACTATAACCCTGTCCGGCGTACGGACTTCTTTCTTGATCAGGTAATCCGCAACGGCTGAAGCCCGTTCCTTAGAAAGCTCCATCCGCGCGGATTCAGTCCCCGCCAAAGCCGTATGTCCTCCAACCATAATATCCCGATCCTTATAACGGCTCAAAATTTCAGCGATTTTATCGAGCTTTTCCTGTTCCCCTGGAAGCAGATTCGCCGAATCCGCCTGAAACTGAATGTCGTCAAGACTGATGACGATTCCCTCATCGCTTTCCCGGACAGATATATCGGGTATCTCCAGCCGAGCAATATCTTCTATAATATCCCCGGCAATCCGTTCCTTATCCATGGACTCGGATTCGATGATTTCAGCCTCCGCGTCGCCCCGGAATTCCATAGTTACCCCATTGGACAGCTCGAAAACCATACGAAAATGTTCCTGATACGCCACAGGCTGTCCCAAATCAGCGTTCCAAAACACGAGCTGATCCGAAGCTCCCATGATTCTGGTAGGATACATTTTGCTGGATGCTGGTTCAGGCTCGGTAAAGATACGATAAGACACGGAAAACGCCGGATATTCCTGACCCTGCCATTCCCGATTCCCCAAAAAAACGTAGTTTGCGGTGAAGGGGATTCGGTATGGTTCGCTGATGCCGAAACTCTCTCGGAAATCGTGCATTTCATGTCCTTCGGCGGACCATGTATCTCCCGGTTTGAGGTCCCGGTTTGGGAAAACCGGCACATTCCGCACTACCGGCATATAGTATTTTTTATCGATTTTCAGGTATCCAAGCCGGTCCCGGTCGAATTCGGATTCATATTCCTTAGCCCACTGGAAGTTTACTTCTTCCTGAGCGGTGAGTCCGCGTTCCGCGGTTTGGAATACTGCCGCATGATTGCCCAAGCCGTTTGTAACATTTCGTACTTCCACCGCGATACGGTTTAATATCTCAGATCGGTGGCTGAATCGTCTATTAATATAGACATCTTCATGCACCGTAGACAGAATCCGGTATTTGTCGCCGGTTTCATGCTTATAGACGAACTGCTCCGCCCAGACCTGCGGACATATCAGCATAAGAGCTATGCCCAAAATTTTTTGTATATACTTCATTATGTTAAATATCGGCTATTGACATTTTTTTTACGATAGATTATATTCAAAAAAACAAGGGCCCATGGCTCAGTTGGTTAGAGCTGCGGACTCATAATCCGTAGGTCCCTGGTTCAAGTCCAGGTGGGCCCATTACATAGTCTCGGAGGCATCTAAAACGCCGCCGTTTTTACCCTTGCCGATAATGTTCCAAGAAATTTCCGATTCTGTGTATTGACTCTGTGAGGGTTTCCTTGTCAGGAAGAAACACGATGCGGAAATGATCCGGCTGTTTCCAGTTAAAGCCTCTGCCGTGAACCACCAGCAACCGCTGTTCTTTAAGCAAGTCCATAACAAACCGCTCGTCGTCGGTAATGCCGAACCGCTGAATATCAATTTTCGGGAAACAATACAGCGCGCCCTTGGGCGTCACAACCGAAAGACCGGGAATATCGTTTACCAGCCGGGCTACCGTATCGCGCTGGTCCTTGAGCCGCCCTCCGGGAAGGATCAGCTCGTTGATGCTCTGATAACCGCCGAGCGCGGTCTGAATACCGAATTGCGCCGGCACATTAGCGCAGATACGCATATTGGTAAGCATCTCCAAACCCTCAAAATACCCGTGCGCGGTCTTTTTGTTTCCTGAAAGCGCCAGCCAGCCCGCGCGGAATCCCGCGGAACGATACGACTTGGAAAGTCCGTTGAATGTTACCGTTAAAATCTCCGGGTCTATCGTAGCCATAGGGATGGACTTTATCCCGTCATACACGATGCGGTCGTAAATTTCATCAGCGTAGACAATAATATCATGTTCTTTAGCTATCCGGGCGATGCCTTCCAATATCGTCCGGTCATAGACCGCGCCGGTAGGGTTATTCGGATTGATTACCACAATCGCCTTCGTATTGGAGGTGATTTTGGAAGCGATATCCGCTAAATCCGGGTTCCAGTCCGCCGATTCGTCGCAGAGGTAATGCACCGCGGTTCCGCCGGCGAGGGTAATCGCCGCGGTCCAGAGGGGATAATCCGGCATGGGGACGAGAACTTCATCGCCTGAGTCTAACAGCCCCTGCATGGATATCATAATCAGTTCGCTTACGCCGTTGCCGATAAAAATGTCGTCGATCTGTACATCCATCACGCCTTTTGATTGAAAATCGTGCATGATAGCTTTCCGCGCCGCAAACAGCCCCTGCGAATCGCAGTATCCTTGAGCGTTTTGCAGATTAATGATCATATCGTGGAGTATCTCATCCGGGGCGTTAAACCCGAACGCTCCGGGGTTGCCGATATTCAGCTTCAATATCCTGAACCCTTCGGCTTCCATCCGTTTCGCTTCTTTCAGTACCGGTCCCCTGATGTCATAGCATACATTATTCAGTTTTATCGATTTAGTAAAGGTTCTCATTTCCTCTAAAATAGGTTATGCCCCGGTTCTTGTCAAGCCGAACCGCGCCGTCCCGTTTCGGCTGGGATAATTTTTAGGCGATTCGCATACTTGACAATCCTATATCAAGTTTGTATTCTTCTTAATAATTTTATATTTATGACAGGAGGTCGGGGTAACACCCACAGTTGTTTTTTGCCGCTGTAGAGGAAATAGGTAAAAAACAGCGAAACAAGATAATGAAAGAACCAAACGATCAGCTTCCTCAGATTCCTGAAGAAGCTCCCGGCAAAAAGCCTACAGAAAAAACGCCTTTATCGGTGATTTGGATAGGAGCCACGCTGATATTGTGCGTCATGTTTACCCTCGCGTCGGTACCCCGGGCGGAAGCCCAAGGTATGTCCCAAACGAGGAATCAAAATATCCGGCAATATACCGCGATTCTTCAAAATGTCTTTGATTTCATTCAAAAACATTACGTTGATGAAGTGGACCCCAAATCCCTGTACGAGGGAGCCATGTCAGGTTTGCTTAATTCTCTCGGAGACCCTCATTCGTCTTTCTTAGGCGAGAAAGAAATGATGGATCTAACCGATACCACTCATGGAAGTTTCGGCGGCGTAGGGCTGTATATCTCTAAACCCGTCGGAGAACGGCCGGACGGAAAGCCCGCGTACGTGGAAGTCGCCTCTCCCATCGAGGATACCCCGGGCTGGCGGGCGGGGATCAATCCGGGAGACCTGATCATCCAGATAAACGGAGAGCCTACGGACGCCCTCAGCATGGACGACGTGCTTGCCCGGCTCCGAGGCATTCCGGGCGGAGAGGTGAAACTCCTCATCCGCCGCGGGGATAAGCTGGAATTTCCTGTTACCCTCACCAGAGCGGTTATTGAAGTGCCTACCACGAAACACGCCATGATCGGGAATACGGGCTATCTCAAACTCCTCACCTTTACTCCCAACACCGTGGAACGGGCAAAAGACGCCATTACCGATTTTACCGCAAAAGGCTACAAAAGCCTGATCCTTGATCTGCGGAACAATTACGGCGGACTCCTGCAATCCGCGGTGGACATCTGCGATCTTTTTCTTGACGGCGGCGTCGTGGTCAGCACCAAATCCCGGATTCCCGACGAAAACGCCGTATTCAACGCCCGGCGGAACACCTTAGTAGGGGCGGATATTCCGGTTATCGTGCTTATCAACCGGGGTTCGGCATCGGCTTCGGAAATCGTCGCCGGCGCGCTCAAAGACCGGGGACGGGCATATCTGGTAGGCGAAAAATCCTTCGGAAAAGGCTCGGTTCAGCAGGTTTTCCCGCTGGATAAGTCAGGATTCAAGCTCACCATCGCCCGATACTATACTCCCAGCGATGTAAATATCGATAAAATCGGTATTCCGCCGGATCGGGAAGTTAAATTTCCCGAATTTACCGACAAAGACGCGGAAAAACTCAACGCGCTTATCACGGCTAATCGGATTCCCGCATTCGTTACCACTAATACTAACGCCTCGGCTGAAGAAGTCCTCGCCTTCGCCCGTCAGCTCAACCGGGAATATCAGCTCGATACCGCCTTGCTTGCCCGGCTTATCAGGAACGAACAGAATCGGACCGCCATAGCCCCGGTATACGATCTGGAATATGACGTACAGCTTCAGGAAGCTATAAAGATTTTCCAAAGCGGAACTTATAAAGCCTTGATGCAGACGACCAAAACCCTGAAAACCTTACAGGAAGAAGCCGATAGGGATGCTATGCCGTTGGCCTCATAGCCATGAAACAATTTATCCTGCCTGATCTGCCGGATCATACCGGTATGATCCGGCTGTCCGGTAAGGATTACCATTATTTAGCCCATGTGCGGCGGTTCAAAGCGGGAACCCTTTTTACGGCTCTTCTGCCCGGGGGCGAACCGGTACAGGTTCGAGTGCGCTCGGTTGAGCCTGATTGTCTTATCGGGTCATGTCAGGTCATGGAGACGGCGGATTTTCGAGAATCAGCCTTGCCGCCGATTCTCTTGTTTCAGGGTCTGCCGAAACCTGCAAAGATGGACCTCATTGTGCGGCAGGCGGCGGAAGGGGGCATCGCCGAAATTGTCCCTTTTGTCTGCGAGTATTCACCGGTACGGCTTGAAGAAAATAAAACCGAACGCTGGAGCCGGATCATCAAAGAAGCCCGCCAGCAAAGCGGCTCGAAAATCGCCACCGCGGTAAGAACGCCCTGTACCCTCGATGCCCTGCTGGCCCGGTGGGATGACCTTAAACGCCGGTATGCTCAGGCTGTGGGCTTATTTTTTCATCAAGACCCGCTTGAACCGGGCGGTTTTCACCGCTGTCTCGCAGGGTCCCCGGAAGCGGTCGTCCTAGCGGTCGGACCGGAAGGCGGTTTTTCTCCGGCGGAAGTAACGGATTTTCTCCGCGCCGGGTTCAAGCCGCTGGTATTAGGAACAACCGTCTTGAGGACCGAAACTGCCGCGCTCGCCGCCGCCGCCGCGGTCCGTATCATACTTTTGGAGAACGAATCGTGGATGCTGAAAATCCCGTAAATCTTGAAAACCCGGCGCATCGGGAACGGCTTCAGTTTTTGAAGGTTCCAATAGACAGTATCCCTCCTGAACAGTTGGAGGATACCGTCTATGATTTGGTGAACGCTAAAGAAGGAAAGAATATCGTACTCCTTTCCATCTGGGACCTCTTGCGCGCCCGGAGCAATAAAGAATACCGGGGATTCATACTTGACGCTTCTCTGGTCGTTCCAATATCGAAAAGCCTTGCAGGAGGAATCCGGTTTTTGACCGGCAAACAGGCGATACGGTATATGCCGTTTGACTTTGTGATTAATCTCCTGACGATTCTTGAAGCCAGAGAATTTTCGCTGTATCTCCTCGGCGGGAAACTGAAAACCCTCAAAAAAACCGAAAAAAATCTCCGCCAGACCTTTCCTCGGCTTCATATTGTGGGCAGGTACGCTGGTTCTTTCAAAAAACAGGAAGAAGGAGCCATCTTAGAAGCCATCAGGAAGGCCGCGCCGACCCTCCTGCTCGTCGGCAAAGGCGTCTCCGGCGAGGAACATTGGATAGCCAAAAACGATAAAAACCTTCCTAAAGGTCTCAGGCTGTGGTGTAGCGATATCTACGATATTTTTGCGGAGCATAAAAAGCATCCCTCCCGCTACGTTTTCGACCACGGGCTTGAATGGATAGGCTACTGTATGGAGAATCCGTTCCGTTTCTTGCGGATTTTTATCTTTATATACTACAAATTGTTACTGCTCTTTTATTGGCTCTTCAAACGGGGGAAGAAGAACTCAGTGTAATTGCAATTCCACCCCTTGAAAAAAAAATTCCCCCTATGCTAAATTAACTCTATGGTAAATGTTCCGCGAAAAACTGCCTTTTTTACCGTTTTACTGACCGCAGGGCTGGCATTAGCTGTCCTTTTTGCGGGCGTTTTTGTCATTGCGGA
>JAIRPH010000005.1 GCA_031257135.1 Spirochaetaceae bacterium | reverse complement strand
TTGGCGATACCGAGAATAGTCATATCATACCGGCTGTATGCGGCTCTGCACACTCCCCGTATAGCCGCGTTCAGCCCCGGGCAGTCTCCTCCGCCGGTCAAAATACCGAATGTTTTTGTTGCAACGCTCCGGATAAGTCCCATAACACGCTCCTTAATATTAAATCTAAGCCTTCCCGCGTAATTTGACCAGAAACCTGACCGGAAAAATGAAAAATATCAGGAAAGGATATGAAATATCAGAAATAGATATAGCAGTACCCCTAAAAACAGGGGATAATAAAGCATTACATTTTCAGGAGGATTACTAATGTTTCTACGAAAATGCCTTCCCGCGCTGATGACGGTCTTTGTTGCCGGAGCCGTATGCGCCGGAGGCGGTCAGTCCAAAGGTTCCGCGGGAGGCGGTAAAACGCTGGAGCTGTGGCACATCCAGACCACGGACCCGTTCCCGAAGATCATTCAGGACTCGGTAAACCGGTTTAAGGCGGCGAACCCGGATTACAAAGTCAATGTAACCATGGTGGCAAACGATGCGTACAAGCAGAAACTTGCGGTAGCGATGTCTTCAGGTCAGACCCCGGACGTATTTATTTCATGGTCGGGCGGTCCCATGATTGAGTTCGTCAACGCCAACGCGCTGGCTGATTTGACCCCTTACATGAACAACAACAGCTACAAGGCGAAATTCCTTGATGCGGCGATTGCTCAGGTCGCCTATAAGGACAAGCTCTGGGGCGTTCCGGTGGAAAATGTCGCTATCGCCTCGGTATTTTATAACAAGGATATTTTCGCCCAGTATAACCTCAAAGTTCCGGCCACGATTGCCGAGCTTGAGTCCGTAGCCGATACTCTGCTGGCGAACAACATCAAGCCCTTCAGCCTTGCCAACAAAACCCAGTGGACTGGTTCCATGTACTTCATGTTTTTCGCCACCCGCCGGGGAGGGGTTGCGCCCTTCGCCAAAGCGTTGGAAGGAACCGGCAGTTTTACGGACCCGGCGTTTATCTATGCGGGACAGAAGATTCAGGAATGGGTGGACAAAGGCTATTTCAACACCGGATTTAACGGGCTTGATGAGGATTCCGGGCAGTCCCGTCAGCTTCTCTACCGGGGCGAAGCGGCTATGATCGTCATGGGAAGCTGGTTTATTTCTACGGTAATGGGAGAAAATCCCGATTTCGCCAAGAAAATAGGGCTTTTTAATTTCCCGAAAGATGAAACCGGAGTCGGCAACGCTAATACGGTTATCGGGACCATTGGAGATAACTTTTACCACATATCCAGCGCAAGCAAAGAGCCGGCAAAAGCCTTCGAGCTGATAACGTATCTGATAGACTCTCAAGCCGTCAAGGAGCGTACCGCCGCGGGACGGATTCCGCCGCTCAAGGATGTAAGCCTCAGCGATCCTCTGCTGGTCGATTTGTTCTCGCAAGTACGGGCCGCGCCGGATATGCAGTTATGGTATGATCAGTCTCTGTCTCCTGAAGCGGCGGAAGTTCACAAAAGCACCTCTCAGGAAATCTTCGGTAAAACCATGACCCCTGAAACCGCGGCGCAGAGGCTTCAAGACGCGCAAGCAACCTATCTGAAGAATCAGAAAAAATAGTCCCAATACGCGCCTTCGAGTTTTGAAGGCGTTTTTATTTTTAAAAAAACGGAGTTTTAAAGGTATGGATAAAACAACATCCTTGCGGGCGGTTCGGGAGCGTTCAGTACGGATTGCCGCAACGGTATTTTTGTGTCCGGCGTTTTTTTTTATGGCGGTTTTTATCGTCTATCCTATTGCCGATTCTTTTATCACGAGTACCATGCAATGGAGCGGCTTAGGGCGGCAGAAATCGTTCATCGGTTTAGATAACTGGCTTCATCTGATAGGGGACGTTACCTTTTGGTCTGCTTTCGGCAACAATCTGATCATCATGTTTTTATCGCTTTTGTTTCAAGTTCCCTTTGCTATGGCTTTGGCGACGTTTCTCGATATTACCGAAAAAAAGGGGACGGTTTTTAAGGTGGTTTGGTTTCTGCCCTATCTGATTTCGTCGGTAGCAATCGGGGTTCTCTTTAAGTTCAGCTTGGACGCGAATTACGGCATCATCGCCACGGTCTCAAAATTCTTCGGCGGAGGGGCGGTCGATCTGCTTGGGCGTCCCGGGGCGGCTCTTCTGACGGTGATTGGGGTGGTTTGCTGGCAGTACATTCCGTTTTACATGGTGCTGTATCTTGCCGCGTACGGCACGATACCGGTAGAGCTTTACGAGGCGGCGAGTATCGACGGCGCGACTCGGGGGCAATACTTTTGGAAGGTATCTCTGCCCCTGCTGAAGCCGACGATTATCAGCGGCGCGACCATATCGATTATCGGTTCTCTCAAATACTTCGATCTAATCTATGTGATGACCGGCGGCGGACCCGGCGTATCTACCGAGCTTATGGCGACCCTCATGTATAAAACGTCCTTTGTCAAATTCAACATGGGCTACGGCGCGACGGTCGCCTGCGGAATGTTCCTGCTGATTACGATTACCGCAATCTTCACGATTACCGCGTTGAACAAAAAGGCGGAGGTTTAATATGGGAAATCAGGGAAAATCCTCGAAACCGGCTTCTATCTTGTGGGTTCCGGTATGGCTCTTCGCGCTGGTTTGGCTTCTCATAGCCGGAGGTCCTTTTTACTATCTGCTGTTGATGTCGCTGAAGTCTCAGGGCGAGTTTTTAAGCGGCAGTCTCTTCGATTTACCGAAGGTCTTCAGCCTGCAAAACTACGGGAAGGTGCTTACCGGAGGGTTTCATTCGTATTTCATCAACAGCGTTTTAACGCTGGGCATATCCCTGACGGTCTTACTGCTCGCGAGCGCGTGCGCCGCGTATCCTCTTTCCCGGATGCAGTTCAAGCTGAACCGTCCGATTTTCGGGATGATTGTTGCGGCAATGTCCATACCGATTCATATTACCCTGATACCGGTATTCGTTATGTCCATCAAGCTGAACATATACGACAATATTCTCGCGCTGATAGGACCGAATATCGCCTTTAACCTGCCTATTTCGGTATTTATTCTGACCTCTTTTATGCAGGGGATTTCTAAGGAGATTGAGGAAGCCGCGGAGATCGACGGATGCGGTAAGTTCGCCGCGTTTTTTAAGGTTATTTTTCCGCTGTCCAAATCGGGGCTTGCCACGCTGGGGATATACAACGGCGTGGTGATCTGGAACGAGTTCAGTTTTGCGATGGTTCTCACCCAGACTCAGCGGAGCTATACGCTTCCCCTTGCGGTGTGGGAATATCAGGGGCAGTACACAATGAATATTCCGCTTATCATGGCTCTGCTTATTCTGTCGTCTCTGCCTATCATCCTGCTCTACGTCTTCGGTCAGGATAAACTCGTGAAAGGCATGATGGCCGGCGCGGTAAAAGGCTAAGGGCTTTGTCGTCAGCCCCTCGATGGGCTTGGCGCCGGACACTCGCGGGAAGGGCTTCGATGTCTGGCGTCCCGCCCGCTGGCTTTGGCGTCAGGCGTTTCTTGAGGGGCGCGCTTTGCGGG
>JAIRPH010000179.1 GCA_031257135.1 Spirochaetaceae bacterium | reverse complement strand
GGGAATAACTGCCGGTTGCGGCATCGGCTCAGGCGGGTTTTCAGGCGAACCTGCGGTTTTTCCAAGAAGCTCTTCAATCATTGGAAAGCCTTCAATATGGCTTTCCACTACCTCAATTATGGCTTCATTTAATGCCTATCATACTTTCTGGATCACCACCAAATCATGGTTAGGGACGGAAGAATCGGGTCTATCAGCCTTCGGGCTAGGGGAAGCCCTGCGAACCCCGCTCGGCATTGGTAACATGGTTTAAACCAGCCATTCCTGCTGATAGACTTGACCAGCCCGCTTGTAAAACCAAATGTTGAAACACATATCAGTTCGTTCTTGCCGGCGAGGTCTGGAAAGTCTTATAAGTATCGTTTCGGCTCTCGGTCTTGTACGATGGCGTAGAGTTCGATGTAGCCTTTTGCGGGGCTGGCGGATATTTTTCCGAGAAGCACTTCCTCAACTTGGAAAAGCCCTACTTCGCTGGACATGGTCACTTCGATGCGGATAGGATGTTCCGTACCCTGAGAAAGCCGGACTTCTTCGATGGAGTTCGACGAGTATTTGTGGATGTCCCCGACTTTGGGGGTATCGGCGATGATCATAGGGATACGGGACCGTCCTTTAGTCATGTCGCATCCGTCGGCGATGAGGAGAATACCGGCTTCAAGCGAATGAATAACCCGGTTTCCCATGTGTCCGCTGATACACTCCAGAGACAGAGACCTGACCATAACCGCTTTGCGGATGTCTTCGGCGTATACTTGCTGAAGAACAGCGTTAATAATCGGATAGGCTATGTACGCGCTGTGGAGTTCATGATCCTGCCGTCCAACGGACATACCAATATCGTGGAGAAAAGCCGATAGAATAACTGCGATAAGACTGTCTTCAAAAAGTCCGCAGTCTTCCTTTTCCAGACTGGTCTTAATTCCCGCCTGCTTGAGCAGTCCCATCATGATAACCCCGTTGAGCGCAACGGTCCTCATGTGTACCGGTCCATGATCGTTATACCGGAGCCGCATGATGGAAACCGTATTGGCGTATTCTTGAACCGCCTGTATTTCCTCGTTTTCGATGATCCGCTTCGCGGTTTCCGCGGCTTTACCGGAAAGCCTTAAATCCATAATGGCTTCGATTATTTTCGTGTCTAACGCGTTTTCTTTTTGAGATCTCATATCTCCTTCCTTATGTATAATGTTACGGATACCGCCGTTTAAACGTCCGCACCCGGGCTGACGCGGTTGTGTTCAGGGGCGACCGGTCTCCCCGGATGAGATACTGATAGCCTAAGCCTGCAATCATTGCGCCGTTATCTCCGCAGAGGTCGAGGCGGGGGAAGATACTGCGAAGCTCAGGCTGTTCCGCAAGCCGAGACCGCAGATACGAGTTCGCGGCTACTCCGCCGCCGCCGACAATCGTAGTCAGCTTGGTGTCTTCGGCCGCCCGGAATAGGCTACGAAGTAAAATCTCTATGGCGGTTTTCTGAAAAGACGCGGCAATATCTTCAAGATTCGCGGTTTTCTTACTGCGGAACTGCTCGAGCTGATTAATCGCCGCGGTTTTGAGTCCTGAATAAGAAAGATCATACCGATGCTCCCCTTTGTAGAGATTCGGCATAGGAAAGGCGAAGGCTGAAGCATCGCCGGTTTGAGCGAGCTTGTCTATTGCCGCTCCTCCGGGATAGCCGAAACCGTAATACTTAGCCACTTTGTCAAAGGCTTCGCCTACGGCGTCGTCGATAGTAGTTCCCAAAACCGTAACGCCGTCGAAATCGTCTACCCGGCAAATGATGCTGTGTCCTCCGGACGCCAGAAGTCCTAAGAAAGGATACTCAGGAGGCGGTTCATCGCCAGCCGCGCCGTCCAAACGGGACGCGTACAGATGAGCCAGCATATGATCCACCCCGATAAACGGCAGGTTCAGCGACCATGCAAAGGCTTTGGCAAAAGACAGCCCCACCAGTAGCGATCCTAACATTCCCGGCCGCGCGGTTACCGCGACGCCGTCAATTCCGCCGGAGGTCAGCCCGGCTTGGTCTAAGGCTTCTTTGACGACGCCGTAAATCCATTCTGTGTGCATACGGCTTGCGATTTCGGGAACCACTCCTTCGTAAGCCGCATGAAAGGGAATTTGCGTTGCTACCACATTAGAGAGGATTCGCGCTCCGTCTTCTACCACCGCGGCGGCGCATTCGTCGCAGGACGATTCGATTCCAAGTACCTTCATCAGCAATATCCTACGCAATATAGCCCGTTTTTATCAAGGGGCTTAATCTGAACCCAGACTTTCCTGCAACCGGCGAATCTCTTCAGCCGCCATATCGTAGTCCAGAGACTCGATGAGTTCGATAATTTTTGAGATCGAAGCGTCCGCGTTTGGACTGAACTGCATCGCGCCGAGTTCTGCAGCCGCGGCGTCCGCGCTATCGCTGAGTCCTTTGGCGCAGGCTTCTTCGAGGGCTTTGAGCTTCTCCCGCAAAAAAGACTTATCGCCCTGAGTTTTCTCCGAGGGTTCCGGTTTATCCATCAGCGATGTCTTGAGCACGTCCGCTTTAAAGCCGGTCATAGCCTCGCAAAAGCTGTCAGTACCGGCTCGGCAGGCGTCATAATCGCCGTTTTTGGCGGCGTATTCAAGCGTATAAGCCTTCTTCGACAGCCCTTCCATGCCGATATTGGCAAGGACTCCCTTTATGCCGTGAACCCGAATGGCGTATTCTTTCCAATTTTCTTCCGTGAGGAACCGCCGAATCTCATCGAGGTATGGGTCACATTCATGGCAAAACTGCCGCAGAATCTTGACATACACCGCTTTCTGATTCGCCATGTGAGAGAGCGCGGCGGCGGTGTCCAGTCCTTCTATCTGTTCCAGTTCTTGGAGAATCGAATCGTATTCGCCGGTTTTTCCCGTCTGAGGCGTTTGGGTATTGATTTTGGCGATCTTTTCCGGCGGAAGCCACCGTACCAGCATGAGGTTCAGCTTATCCGCCTCGATAGGCTTGGAGAGAAAATCGTTCATGCCGCCCTCAAAAAAGGTTTCGCACGCGCCGCTTACCGCGTTTGCGCTCAAGGCGATAATAGGCATTTTCTTAAACCACTCGCCCTCAAGAGAGCGAATGTGTTGGGCAGTTTCGATGCCGTCCATTTCGGGCATCATGTGATCCATGAAGATTATATCATATTGTTTTTTCCGCGCCTTTTCGATGGCTTCTTGTCCGCTCAGAGCCGTATCCGCGCTGATTTTGTGGGCGCTAAGAAATCCTAACGCCACGGTCAGGTTGATCGAGTTATCGTCCACCACGAGAACCGAAACGTCTTCTTTCGCGATGATCCATTGGGTAATCTGGACGCGTTCGATTTTATCGGGGTCTCCGGCGATCAGGGGCAGGCATACTCTGAAAACCGAGCCTTTTCCGTATTCGCTGTCTACGGTAATTTCTCCGCCCATCATGTTTACGAGAAGCCGGGTAATCGACAGCCCCAGACCGGTGCCGACGATGCCGCGGTTTTTCTCATTATCAACCTGTTGGAACGCGCCGAAAATCTTGGAAAAATCCTCTTTTTTAATGCCTCTGCCCGTATCTTCGACGATAAACGCGATGCAGTCTTTACCGTTCCGGCTGATCCGTTCCGCTTTGAAAGTCACTGAGCCTTTCGCTGTGTATTTGACGGCGTTGCTTAAGATATTCGTAATCACCTGTCTGACCCGCACTTCGTCTCCGAACAGGGCGGGAGGAATGTTCGAGTCGCAACAGTACCTGAATTCAAGCTCTTTGCCCATTGCGGTAAAACGGATCATCGAGCAGACATTATCGAAGAGGGCTAAGATGTTGTAATGAACCGGTATAATTTCCAGTTTTCCGGCTTCGATTTTAGAGAAATCAAGAATATCGTTGATGATTTGCAGGAGGGCTTTTGACATTTTTTTGATGTTCATGAAGTAATCCCGCTGTACGCCGTCGAGGTTATCGATCCGCATGAGGTCGCTCATGCCGATAATAACGTTCATGGGAGTTCGGATTTCGTGGCTCATAGAGGCGAGGAATTCGCTTTTCGCTTTGGATGCGGCTTTGGCAAGATTAGTCTGAACCTCCAGCTCTTGGGTTCGTTTCTGTACGGTTTCTTCAAGGTGCATCTTCAAGTACCGGGTTCTGAAGAACAGGACGGTCAGCAGGATCAGCATTGCCGACAAGAGAATCGACGCTCCGATGAAATAGGGAACCTGCGCCCGGGCAAGTTTGCTCCGGTAATCGAAAACCCGCCGAGACCACCGGTCGGCTATGAGATCGGTGTTGAGCCGCCGCTGGGCTTTGTTGATAATCCCCTGCAACGTCGTTTCCCGCTTGTTGAACCCGAACTGAGAATTGCAGGTACGGTCAAAAACAAAGTTGACCTTGAATCCCGCGCGTTCATAGTAATTCGTGATCATCAGCAGGAGACTGCCGGAGGTCATCAGCAGATCGATTTCGCCTTTTTCCAGCGCGTTGAATCCTTCTATATGATTATCGTATTCCACGAAATTAGTGTGCTGAGGAAACCAGTCTTTAAATCGCTGGGCGTACACAGAATTCGCCACCGAACCTACCCGGGTGTACACGAGATTATATATCGTTACGTCAGGATAGTCGCTTCGAGACAGCAACGCGTACGAATCCCGCAAGTAAGGCGTATCAGCCCAGATGAACTGGTCTTCCCAATATCTGGAATAGATAAGCTCCGCAATAACCGAAGCCTCCCCGCTTGCAAGTTTGTCCAAGAGCAGAGGCCGGTCTTCGGTCTTATCATTGATAATCGCAAAGTCCAGTCCGGTCAAATCAGCGATTCCTTCCAGAATGTCCGGGACAATACCCTGCCACTGCCGATCCTGCTCGTTGTAAAACGAAACCGGATAATTATCATACTGAAGCACAACCTTAACCGGCTCTTCCGAACTTTGACGGGTTTTTAAATACGCGGCTTCTTCTCCGCTGAGTTCCTTGAAGAACTGATACCGCTGATAATCTTGCCTGCCCTGATTGTACAGATTAACCAGATGATAAAAAGCCCCATGATCCAAATATTTTTGTACGGCCGAAACAATCGGAGCCAGCTCGGGATTCTGAGTTGAAAACGCCACAAACCGATGTATTTGAGGAAAAAAATAGTCTGACGCTAAATCCTGATACTCGGCTACGGCCGCTTCTTTTGTCTCGTCCGCAAAAAAGAGATCGATCTCGCCGGTTTTAAGCAGTCTGTAGGCTTCATCGTAAGTCCGAAAGGTAACGACGCTGAACCGCCCTTTCAGAAGGGGCGGAATAAGGGTCAGCGATGGGGTGTTTGCCTGAAAACCGTACCGGGGGATTAAGGGATCGTCGTCTTCCTCGGTGAGAAACCAATCGCTGACGCCTTTCAGACGGAAACTTTTGTAGAGCCGCCGGGCAATCGGATCAGTTACATAGTAGCGGTTGATTTCTTCGGTATTTTCTTCGAGGATGGTTATTTCGCCGGTAAAATCGAGGGTTTTCTCTCTAAGCAGGGCTGATAACTCTTCCCCGCCGTACAGCCCCGGAATAAAAGGAATATCAAAAAGGTCTGTAAGCCATCGGCAGAACAGCGCGGCATAGCCTCCTACCGCGCCGGGAGTTTCGCTTCCGCCGCAATAAAACGCCTCGGTGCTGAAGGACATACCGTAGGAAAAAGACGAAACCTGTTCCCGCAGAGCTTCGATCCCGCGGATTTCTTCTTCGGTTATGCCGGGTATATCCCGATAAGAGGCGTACACAGGATAAGTTTCGGCGGTTTGCGCTGGTTTGCACCCGGCAAGCCCGAGGACTAAACCGGTTATGACGCCGATGAGGACTAAAAACTGCATATCCCAAGTATAGCATAGGGAGAAAGAATTAGAAATAGCCTTGCCGGTTGAAATATAGCCCATTCCCGGATAGAATAGAGGCATGGATAAAACAGCAGAGGTTGAGGAAATTTTAGATTCCTGTAGAAAAGAATTATCCCGGCGTATTGTGGGTCAGCGCGAAATGATAGACGGACTGCTGACGGCTCTGATTGCCGGAGGACATATCCTGCTTGAGGGCGTTCCGGGGCTGGCGAAAACGCTGGCGGTAAAGAGTTTAGCCGATATTACCGGGCTGGTTTTCAAGCGGATTCAGTTTACGCCGGACCTGCTTCCCGCGGACCTTACCGGAACATTGGTCTGGGAACAGGCGACCGCGTCCTTTTCGGTACGCCGAGGACCGGTTTTTGCCAACCTGATCCTTGCGGACGAAATTAATCGGGCCCCCGCGAAGGTTCAGTCCGCCCTGCTTGAGGCGATGGAGGAACAGCAAGTAACTATCGGAGAAACTACCTATCCTCTGCCTGACCCGTTTTTTGTGCTGGCGACCCAGAACCCTATCGAGCATGAAGGAACCTACACCCTGCCGGAAGCCGAACTAGACCGGTTTTTGCTGAAACTCTTAATCCGATACCCCAGCGTAGAAGAGGAAATCAAGATTTTGAACTTCGCCGCATCCCGGACGGTTGAGCCTGCGGCGGAAGTAAGACTGACTCCGGTTTTGGAATCGCAGTCTCTTGAAACGCTTCGAGCCGCGGCTCATTCCGTGTTTGTTGACGAACGGATTGCGGCATATATTGTGTCCATAGCCGCGGCGTCTCGCCCTTTGGGGGCGAAGCCTCGCCAGGGCATTGCCGGATTCCCCGGAGAGCCTGCGGAAAAAGCCGTCAAAGAAGGGCTGTACCGATATATCGCGTTCGGCGCGTCTCCCCGGGCGTCGATTGCCTTATACCGATGCTCCCGGATTCAATCGCTTTTTGCGGGGCGTTCCTTTGTTACTCCTGAAGACGTTAAAGCCGTAGCCTTACCGGTATTGCGGCATCGCATTGTCCTTTCCTACGAAGCCGAAGCGGACGGGCTTGACGCAGACGCAGTTATTTCTCGGCTCCTGACTTTTGTCCCCATTCCTTGAAAACTCATGGAGACGCTTGACTAAATTCTAAGCCTTTTTATATAATAATCCTATGAAACATTGCAAAGTGTTTTTAGAAAACTTTTCACCTTCAGCGTTGACCTTAGGGCAAAGTTTGACCCTTACACGAAACACGAAACACGAAACACGAAACACGAAACACGAAACACGAAACACGAAACACGAAACACGAAACACGAAACACGAAACACGAAACACGAAA
>JAIRPH010000079.1 GCA_031257135.1 Spirochaetaceae bacterium | reverse complement strand
AAAACGTTAATAACTTGTTTTGTAGCCTGCGGCCGCGGCGGCTTCGGGATTGAGGATAAACGAAACTTCCTCGTCCGAAAGCGCGTAGCCGTAATGACGCTGGTAATAATCCTTTATTTCAGCTTCCATTGAATAGATAAACAGTTCGGGATGATTCTTTTGCGCGAGCCACTTGAACATCAGCGGCGCGTCGCCGGAAGGCGGAAACCAGCGGTAAATGCCGAGCGGAATCTTGTACACTCTGCGCTCCCGGACGGCTTTGAGCGAAGACCAATCCTGCCCATCGATAGCGTTTGCGTACACTTCTTCAGGCATAAGACTCGTAAAATTCGTGATGTACAAAATATCCGGATCCCAAGCGTATAACTGTTCCATATTGACCACTTTGCGCCCTTTGAAATCCTGCGAAGCCGGATCGTCCGCGCCGGTATGTTTGAGCCAATACTCGCTGAAAAAATTGCCGCCGGCTATTTCCAGATTGCCGCCGCTCGTGGAAAAGATAAACACCGCCCGGGGTTTCGGCTTAGAATACCCGGCAAGAGCCGCGGAAATGCGCTGTTTTACGGTTTCGCCTTCTTCGATAATGGCGCGCATTTCCGTCTCGTCTCCGCCGGTATAGGCTAACACCGAAAACCATCCGCGCAGTGTTTCTAACGCGTCGCCTCCCGCCGCGCTCGCGGCCCTGACGCCCAACGCAGTAATGCCGGCTTTGATATACGGATCGATAAGTCCCGCTTCATCGGCGTACGCGAAGACTAAATCAGGATTCAGAGCCATTACGTCTTCGATATTCGGCTGATTGCCGGTATACAAATTCGCCGCCGCGTTGGAAACCGCAGGGGCAAGTATGTTCAGCATCGAATTGACGGCCGCGCTTTTTGACGCGGGATGCATCGCGACTACTTCTTTCATACTGGAATGAGTAGCCGTAAAGTAAGTAGACGGAAACGGCAGAATCCGATCCGTAATGATCCGCTGAGGATGCCGGGGAACTTCGACTTCTCTGCCGATCATATCAACCGCTTTGACTGAGACAGCAGAGCTTTCTTTTGCCGGCGCAGATTTTTCTGAGGCGGACTGGGCTGAAGCAAGCTGGTCTGAAACAGACTGGTCTGAAACAGACGGACTTTCGGGCTTCTTACCGCAGGAACAAGCCGTAAGAAGGATGAGCGCGGCAACGACCGCTTTGTAAAAAAACCGCATATATTTCTCCTATATTGTTCGAGCGATTTCCGTAGGAATCACTGAACGTAATGCGCCGTGTGAAGCGTTCACTTCGACCATTCGCGAGTGGACGCCGAAAAAATCGAATATCGTTTTCTCGCTGATCGCTTTATCGGCATCGCCGTAGAGATACTGTCCTCTGCCGAAAAGCAGAGCCTTATCAGCAATCCGCAAAGCGTGAGCCGGAAAATGGGTATTCAAAACGATAGTAATCCCGCGCTCTTCAGAAAGAGAACGGATAAGATCAAGAATAGCGAGCTGATTTTTCATATCAAGATTAGACTCAGGTTCATCCATAATCAAAAGCGCAGGCTCTTTCGCCAAAGCTCTGGCGATAAGAATCATCTGGAGCTGTCCGCCGCTGAGCGCGTTGCAAGGCTGTTCGGCGTATTGTTCAAGCCCCAGCCGCGCAATCAGAGACAGCGCAATGTCAGCGTCTTTCTTCGCGGGAAGTCTGCCTATTCCGATATACGGCGTGCGTCCCATAAGAACCATATTGAGAACAGAATAGTTAAACACGCTCTGCCGGGCTTGCGGAACGTAACTTACCTGCCGCCAAAAATCAGCGTAATCGGTAATGCCCGTTATAGTTATAGAGCCGGACTTTACCGCGAGAAAACCCATCAAACAGCGCAGTAACGTCGTTTTTCCCGCGCCGTTAGGTCCCAAAACCGCAAGGATTTTTCCCTTATCGAGCCGGAAACTCACGTCTTGAAACAAGACATTCCGGGGATCATAAAAAAAAGAAATTCTTTCTGCTTTAATCACGCAGACCTCCTTCTGACCGGCGCAGTAGAAACGCAAATACCGGCGCGCCTACAACCGCGGTTACGATTGATAATGGAATTTCAGACGCGGCGGCGGTACGGCAGAGGGTATCAACTGCAAGCACAAACGCGCCGCCGAGTATGACGCTGGTTGGAAGTAATCGGCTGTGATCGCTTCCGACCAGCATCCGCGCGAAGTGGGGCGCGGCTAATCCTACAAAACTGACGATGCCGCAAACCGATACGATGCTGGCGGCAATTACGGTAGTAGCGATGACGATCAACGCTCTTATCCGCGGAATATCTATGCCGAGGGAAACCGCTTCGTCTTCGCTTAATGATATGACGTTCAGTCTCCAGCGGATAATCCACAACCCGGCTATGCCCGCCGCAACCGCAGGTCCCGCGCTGAATACGTCGCGAAACGACGCGGACGCAAGACTTCCCATCAAGTAATAGGTGATTGCAGGCAGTTTTTCTTCCGGGTCTGCAATGTACTTAATAAGGGACGTAAGGGCTTCAAATACCGCGGTTACGATAACTCCCGATAAAACAAGCACTAGAATCCCTGTTCCGCCTTTTCTGCGGCTCATCGCGTAGACGATGAACATTCCGCCGAAACCGAAGAGAACCGCCATAATCTGAACAGCCCACGTCCGTCCGAATAGCAGTATTCCTAATGCCGCGCCGAAGCCCGCGCTCGCGGAAACGCCCAAGATGTGGGAACTCACTAAGGGGTTGCCGAACATCGCTTGCAGACCTACTCCCGCGGCGGACAGTCCCGCGCCGCAGATGCCCGCAAGCAATACTCTCGGAAGACGCAGTGATAGTATCACTGTCCGCGCCCGGGGATCAGCGGGTTCCATGCCCGCGGCGATGCGGCATATATCCGCTATGTTCACGGCGTACCTGCCGGCGCATAACGAGGCGATTACGGTAAGCAGTAGAAGCGTCAGCAGTATACTTTCCGCGAGGATCGGTTTTTTAGCGATCACGGCAAACCTCTTTTTAAATTTTTAACGAGAAAAAATACGTTTACTGCGGATACAAAACTAGCGGTCATAGCAAAAATCCCGTATATCCAGCATCCGGTCAAAATGGGTAAACCGCTCAAGAAGCGCGGCTTTTACCTCGTTTGAAGGCGTATTCATCCGGTTTTCTAAGGTTTTCTTCCGGAGAAACGCGGGAACTCCCGATCCGTTGGCGCATCCTCCGACGCACGCGTAGGGTTCAAAAAAACGCGGACGTCCCAATGACTCTGCGCGGTAAAACCGCCGGGCTTCCGCCAAACCTTCGGCGACCGCGCACTCAAGATCAGGCGATACCGCGGAAAGCGCGGCGGAAATCGTCCCGAAATACGCGACCGTCAGTCCCCGGGTAAAATCAATCCCGTCTCCGGCGATCCCGTCGGCTTTAACCGCAGGATACGCCTCCGCATCGATGCCCTCCGACGCAAGCCACTCGCTGAGATCCGCGATAGTTATGTTGAAGTGTACCAACGCTTCCTCCCGCTTATGCTCCCGCGGTACGGTGAATTCAAACCGTTTCTGATCGCACGGCGAAAAGAAAGCGAATCTGCCGCGTATACCTCGATAGGTTTTGAGATACCGGGCCGCGCAGAGCAGAGGACTGTACACCGTGCCGATGCGCCCGGTATCGGGAAAATTCCGGCGTATTCCCACGCAGGCTGATGAAATAAAGGTTTCTTTTTCCGCTTCTTTGAGAAAACGATAGTACGCCCAAGCGGTAATGTCCGCATACGGCAGTACCGGAAAAAATACGCGGACTCCAAGCGCGCGGAACACTCCGAGAATCTTGGGAAAATCCGGCAGAACCGACCACGCCGCAGGCGCGACGAGGGCAGTAACCGGCTCTCCAGTTTTAAGGTAAGACAGAAACGCTGTCATATCTTTTTGCTTCTTGGTTTCTAATTTTTCTTTTTTTCTTAAATTTTTTCCTGAAATATTCATGCGTAAAGCCTCCCTGAAACAGCCCGATGCGGAATTTCTGTAAACCGGACTGAAGTATCCGCGGGCAGAAACTCCCGGAACAGCGGATCTCCGATAACCTCTTCAAGCGCGGGATTTTTAAGCGCGACTGCGAGTTCCTCTTCCGACGTAAAAATAGCATCGCTATCGGCGAATACCGCTTTTGCCGATTGGAAAAAACTCCCAAGGCGTATAGAAAAACTGTTTTCCTGTTCCATTTCAGCGCGCAGAGACGCGCAAAAGATGCCTTCGCCGATGATCAGAGTCCGGGCAGGGGCGTCCGCGGAAACCTCCCGGGACAGAGGCGGAGCGGAAAAAGCCGGAATCTTCCCGCCTGAGCGTACCGCGCTGAGTCCCGCAGAAATACGCGCGCGCTCCCGCGTTCCCAGCGGAAGCCCGGCGATAAACGGCGTACCAAACCGGTCGCGCAAATACCGGGCAAGCGGCAAAGCCGCCGCCGTAACAACCCAATTCGCCTCGGCTTTCGGGGTTTCCCGCAATTCCTCAAAACCGGAACGCATCCCCCAAACCGCTCCGGCGCGCAACCCCGCTTCCTCAAGCAAAGCGATAAGATCATGCAGTTTCGCATCGTCAAAACCGTCGAGAACCGACGCTCCGAGAATATTTACTTTTTTTTCTTTTTTGAAAAAATCTTTTTCAAAAAAATCTTTTTTAGAAAAAAAATCGGCAAGCGCAAGATACGCGGCTTTCTGACCCGCGTCGTAATACGCAAGCCCGGTAGTCGGAAACGCCAAACAAGGACGCCCAGTCCGATTTTCAACGGCGCGGGCAAAACCGGCAAAGTCAAAACCGATAACCATCGGAACAGGACTGCCGATAACCGCCACGCACGAAGCGTCTGCGTCTTTCAGCGCGTCTTCAATTTTGGCGAGCAGTTTTTCATCGTCTCCCATAACCGCATCCATTTCGCGCAAACCAGAGCAAAATACCGGACTGGAACTGCCGAACCAACGCGGCTCATCATAGCCGGTATATGTGCCGGTACAGCCTGACGCGTCGTGAATCACCGTAAGCGCGTTAAGATCGTGAAACACTGACGCCGTCCCGGAATAATCCGGCGCAAGAGGCGGTAGATAGTATAACAATTTCCCCATATATTTTTTCCTTTTTCTCGTATATTTTTTCTCATATACTTTCTTTTTCTCGTATATTTTTCTTAATATACTTTCTTTTTCTTGTATATCTTTTCTCGTATACTTTTTCTACATATACTTTTTCTACTTTTTCTACGCTTACACAACAAGCCCGTAAGACTTGATTTGTTCCCGCAAAGAAATACTTTTTCCGGCTGATCCCGCGTCAATAAGCCCGCCGAGTATTGCTTGAAATCCCTCAAAACCATACCGCTGTTCGTCAAACGCCAGCGGAACTGTCCGCGGCGCGGACGTCGCGTAGCCCGCCTCAAAACCGACCGCGATGTCCGCCAGCGGTCTCTCAGGACGAAGCCCGTGTTTCCGCGCGTGATTCGGATTCGCCCCGATAATCGATCCGTCAAGTTCGGACAATTTTTTAAGCGCGGCCGTTTCGTGCGGAGGCAGATAATTCGCATATATCCGGTTTACCCGAATTCCGCCCTGAACCAGCGCAAGCGCAAGACTAAACGGCGACGCAGTAACCGTAGCGTCCACCGCAACCGACGCGCTTTTCAGAACTTCCGCGGTCTGACGCAGTTTCTCCGCCGTTTCCGCCGCGGTCTGAGCGAAGATATCCGCGGCAGAAATATTTCCGGAGGCTCCGGGCAACGGCGCAAGAAAATCAATAATACGCTGATACCGCTCAATAATAGTAGCGGTATCAAAAGCGATAGGCGCAAAGACAGAAAGAATACCTTTTGTCTTGAGAAAATCCGCCGCAATACTCCCTTCAGGACGAAGAACCAACGCCCCTGCGCTTTTTGCGAATTGTCTGAAATCGTCAAAATCCGAACAGAACTCAGGATGCCTAATCGGACCAAAACCCAACCGCTCGACAAGACCCGCAAGCTCAGAGTTTTGCGGAGGCGGACGAAACGATCCAAGCAGTATAATCCCCCGATCTTTTTCCGCGGTTTCAGGCAGAAACTCGTACATCGCTTTTTGTACGCGCAACATCGGCGTCATTTTGTTGTCCAGCATAATCGGATTCATCCGGGCAAGCCGAATAGGAACGCAGTGTTTCTGTTCAAGACGCTTTATCGCAGGCTCATGATCCCCTGCAAGCAGATCGTCAATGCAGGGAAGAAACAGTAAAACCGCTTTCGGACGAGGCTGTACCTTCGCCATAATATCGTCAACCGCCCGCTCGATTTCAGCCTCGTATCCTCCGAGAATAATTTCCTGCTCGTCTATGCAAAGATAGGTAATCTTGCGCCGATAGCCCTGTTCCAGCGCGGCTATCGCGCCGTGCCGTCCGCACGCCTCAGGACACACAAACAGTAACTGTGTCTCAGGCAGAAGACAAGCCGTCCGCACGACGCCCCAGCCTCCGTGCGCGGGCGAACAGAAATGCAGTGTCGCGTTCATAGCGTCTCTGCCGAAAACCCGCTCAGGATTGCAGGCTAATTCCGCCAGCGGCAGTTCGTCAGTAAAGGTATCGTTCACGCTGACGCCGCCTGCCGAGGCGCAATGCAAGCCCGGACTATGCCGCGATACAAATCCGCCAAATCGCTGTCAGGAAAGGCTTCGCACACAGTTTTTCCGCGGGCTTCCGCCTCCTGCACCAGCGGCGACCGCGGTATATCGCCTGCGATGCTGACCCCGATTTCCGCGGCCGCTTGTTCGGCGATTTCCCGTTCATTCGCAATGCTCCGGCGGTTGAGAATCATTCCGCCGAGACGCGCGTAGCCTCGTCCGGCAAAGCCCCTGACAGCTTGCGCGATATTGTGCGCCGCGTAAAGGGACATCATTTCTCCGGAACTGACGATAAATACCTCGTCCGCGTAGCCTTCGCGCATAGGCAGGGCGAAACCCCCGCAGACCACGTCGCCCAGCACGTCGTAGAGCGTCACGTCAGGCTTGTAGGTTTCAAACGCGGATAGTTCGTTGAGCTTCTCGAAAGCGGCGATAATGCCTCTGCCCGCGCACCCGACCCCGGGCGTAGGACCGCCGGCTTCGGCGCAGAGGACGCCGTTATAGCCCTCGGCGACAAGGTCCGTAAGCGCAGGCGTACGGACGCGCCGCAGGGTATCGAGAATCGTGGGAATCCGCCTCCCTCCGGTAAGGGTCGCCGTAGAATCAGCTTTCGGGTCGCATCCGATCTGCATCACCCTGAATCCTTCCTGCGAAAGCGCGGCCGAAAAGTTCGACACCGTCGTCGATTTCCCGATGCCCCCTTTGCCGTAAACCGCTATTTTTCTCATA
>JAIRPH010000056.1 GCA_031257135.1 Spirochaetaceae bacterium | reverse complement strand
TTCAAATTCGGGAACGTTTATTCCATAGACTTTTCTCTGTAACAGCAAAATTTGATAGCGTCTCTGCGTCTCCTTATTCCAGATTTCGCCCTCAAGTTCTTTGAGGACTTTTAAGAAACTGCGTATCCGTTCTGGATTTCTAACGGTTGTTGATACTGACCAAAGTCTCATACGTTTCTATTTCCTTTATATACCGTTGGGTCTCAAGGACCCGATTTTCTCTCTTTGAAAGTCAATGCCGAGTCTTTGAGCGTTGGCTTCCGCGCTCAAAGAGTCAAAATCGGGTCCCGGAGAGCGGATTTCCGCGCTCGGAGAGTCAATTTCGGGTCTCCGAGAGCCGGCTTCCGCGCTCAAAGACTCGGCGTCCATTCTTAGAGAACCGAAATCGGGTCTTTGAGTCCCGAAATCGGGTCCCGGAGAGCGGGCGGTTGCTCTTTAAGGAGCCGGCGTTTCCTTTTCGCCGCTCTTGCGTTTGCCTCCGGGGAAGCGGGTTTTCAGTTCTTCGTAGACCGCCTTCGCGCCCGGCACATTCTGCGCCGCCGCCATTTTGACGGATTTGTAAAACACAAGCGCGGCTTGATAGGCTTCGGAACCTGCCAGCATTTCCGTATCGCCGGCGTTCTCGTCCAGTTGGCGGATGCTGTTGACCAGCGTCCAAAGCTCGTGAGCGTCCGCGAAATCAACGCCGAAAGCGGCTATATCAAGGTAAGGCGGAACCAAATTCGGGTTCCCTTTGGCGAAATCGTAGGCTTTTTCCACAAAACCGATGGTTTTTTCGCCCATTTTGGGCAGTTCGTGGCGTTCCGCCGGGGTGAGAGCTACCATATACGGCGCAAGAAGGGCGGAAACTTCATTGATTTTAGTCTGCGCCTGAGTCAAAACCTCCTGCGGTATGGCTTGGAGGTGTTTATTATCTCTCATTCGAGTCTCCTCAAGGATTAAAGATAGCAGTAGTCTATCACAAGAAAAATATTTCAGCAAGAGATAGGTATGCGCCGCTTTTTAGCGGGAATACCGCTCCGCAAGCCTTATGTTCATCCGCCGCGATTCGAGGGCTTGACATTAAACGGAAGAAAGGATAAGAAAGAAGGAATGTATAGCGATAAGCTCCATGAGGAGTGCGGGGTTTTCGGGGTTTTTTGTAGCGACCCGGAGACGGATGCCGCATCGTTGACGTATTACGGGTTGTTTGCGCTCCAGCACCGAGGGCAGGAAAGCGCGGGCATTGCCGCGGTGAAGAATAAAACTCTGGAGTGCCGTAAAGGTATGGGCTTAGTGGGAGAGGTATTTAACCCCGAAATCCTCAGCCGTATACATGGTCCCGCCGCAATAGGACACGTGCGGTATTCCACGTCCGGGACCAGCAGTATCGAAAACGCCCAGCCCTTTGTAAGCCGTTCCAAGTTCGGTTCCATTGCGATAGCCCATAACGGCGCGCTGACCAATGCCGGCGTAGTCCGGGAGCTTCTTGAAGATGCAGGCATTGGATTTACCTCGTCTTGCGATAGCGAAGTCATCATCAACCTTATTACGAAGAATTATAAGAAAGGTCTGGAAAAAGCGCTCACTGATACCATCAAATTTATTCAAGGCTCGTACGCGCTGATAGTCCTCACCGACGACGCCTTAGCAGGAGCGCGGGACCCTAATGGGATTCGTCCGCTCTGTCTGGGAAAACTCGATAAGGGCTGGGTTTTGGCAAGCGAATCCTGCGCGGTCGATGCGGTAGGAGGCGAGTTCGTCCGGGACGTAGAACCGGGAGAAGTGATTATCATCTATAAAAACGAGGTTCTTTCCTTCAGCTTTAGCGAAAAAACCCGCCGAGGCGTATGCGCGTTCGAGTACGTCTACTTTTCCCGACCTGACAGCAGGATCGACGGCGTTGACGTCTACGATTCCCGGCTTAGAGCGGGGCAAATTCTGGGACATGAATCCGCGGTAGTTGCGGACTTGGTTGTAGGAATCCCTGACTCAGGGATTCCCGCGGCAATAGGCTACAGCAAGTCAACCGGCACGCCTTTCGGATTAGGCATCGTCAAAAGCAAATACGTGGGCAGGACGTTTATTGCCCCCAGCCAAGACCTGCGGGAACGAAGCGTTTCGGTAAAGCACAATGTAATCCGCAGTGAAGTCGAGGGAAAGCGGGTCGTTCTCATCGACGATTCCATAGTCCGAGGCACCACGAGCCGGCGGCTTGTTTCGATCCTGCGCCAAGCCGGAGCGAAACAAGTCCATATTCGGATATGTTCGCCTCCGGTGAGGTTTCCCTGCTTTTTCGGCATTGACACGCCTCACCGGAAAGAGCTGATCAGCAATATGACTGGTTTAACCGAACTCTGCGCTTGGCTGGGAGCTGACAGTCTTGCTTTTCTTTCCGTCGAGGGACTCTTAGAATCTCTCGCCGGAGAAGATAAAGGATACTGCCTCGGATGCTTTATCGGAGAATATCCCATTTCCGCGCCGGGAGAAACTATCGAATAAGCCTTTCTTCGTCATAGCGGCGGACAGAAACGCTACCGTAAGTCCGCGGTTTTAACAGCGTCCATGTCGTCGAAGGTCTGATTCTCTCCCGCCATAGCCCAGATGAAGGTATACGCCGCGGTTCCTACGCCGGAGTGAATCGACCATGACGGAGAAATCACCGCCTGCTCGTTCTGGACGACCAGATGCCGAGTCTCCCCCGGCTGACCGTGGAAATGAAACACAACGGCTTCCGGCTTCATGTCGAAATAGACATACACTTCCATGCGCCGCTCGTGGGTATGACTGGGCATGGTATTCCAGACCGAGCCTTCTTCCAGAATGGTCATGCCCATCACAAGCTGACAGCTCTGACACACCGCGGGATGCACATATTGATAAATAGTGCGGACATTTACGGTCGCCCGCTCTCCGAGTTTCCGGGGGTTCGCTTTCTCGATGGGGATAAAAACCGTAGGATACGCGGTATGAGCCGGCGCGCTGGCAAGGTAAAACTTAGGGGGATTGTTTTTATCGCCTGCGGCGAATTCCACGTCTTTGACGCCTTTGCCGATGTACAGCCCATCCCCTTTTTTCATGGGATATTCGGTTCCGCCGGCGCGGATCCCGCCGGTTCCGGCAATGCAGATAATCCCCAGCTCCCGGCGGTCTAGGAACACATCGCTCCCGAAGTCTTTGCCTCCTTCAAGGCGCAGATTCTTAGTAACCGGCATCGCCCCGCCGAATACCACTCGGTCTGCGTGAGTATACCCTAACCTGATCTCGTCGGCGAGAAAAACCTTCTCAAACAGAAAATGATCCCGCAGAGTCTGAGTATCATAGTTTCGTACATCTTCAGGATGTTCCGCATATCGTATGTCCAGTTTCATCATTCAAATCTCCATAAATTGTTCAAATCACTATACCGGATATTTGTATGTTTGACAAGCTATGATAAAAAATTGAGGCGAGCGTCGGTCACAGAGAAAATTCCGCTAGATTTATAGGGGAAAAAATCTGCAAAAGTATAGTGTTGCGGATTAGCGGAGTTAGGGCTATAATTTTTTTATGAACTTCCGGTTTCGGTTCAGAAATATTAGTATTTTAAAAAAAATGCTTCTTACCCTTGTCGGTACGTTTCTGATTCCCCTGATTCTGGCAGGGGCGGTTGTGGCGGTCTATATCGGCGGGCGGGACGGGGAATACGAAAGCCGGCAAGATTTGGCGGCGTTGTCTGAGATTTCCCGGGAATTAACCGGTATTTTCAGAACCGCCGAAGGAATCGCCGACGCGGTGGCGGTCAAAGGGCTTGCGTGGAGGTTTGCCGGGAATCGGGAAACCTACCGAGACCATGTGAGGCTTGCGGAACTGGCTGACGATATTATCCGCACGGTTCCTTTTATAAAGTCGATTGTTCTTTTTCGGGACAACCGGGTAATTTTTGAGCGCGGTCCGGCGTTGGATTCGGACATTCCCGCATACCCCGAGGACATTGCGTCAGCCATCGCCGCCGGAGGAGGCTCATGGTGGACCGACCGCCCTAGAAAGATGAACTATTTCTTTGAAACCGACGACGCCGTTATGGCGGCTCTCTATCGAACTCTGCCCAGCGGAGAAGCGGTTCCGCCGGTTTTGTTCGCCGGTTTAAGCGTTAGAGAACTTGCCGCTCATTACGGTTCCTACAGCCGAGGCAGTTTTTTTCTGGTAAACAACAACCGAATTACGCTTGCCGCGGGGAGCGGCGGTATTCCGGCGGGGGGCGCGTATCCTGAAGACCTGTTCCGCCGGTTTCAGGGGGATCGCGGCTTTTTCCGCGCTCAAGATGGCGCGCTGATTCTCTACGTTAAAGGGTTTCGGGGATGGTACGCGGTGAATCATATCAGAGACGAACAGTACCGGCGTTTCCGGGGCGACCTGTACGGGATCGTTCTCATCGCGGCGTTGCTGGGGATATGTTTTGCCGCCGCGTGCCTTATCGTTCAGCGGCGGTATATCTTCAATCCTCTAAAAACCATGCTGAAAGAAATGAACCGCTTCCGGGAAGGAAATCTGGAGCCGAAAATGTCATATCAATCAGACGATGAAATCGGCAGGATTAACCGGGAAGTAGAAGGAATATTTCACCGAATTCACGAGCTTATTGAAGAAGCGTATATTACCAAGATTTACAATCAGGAAGCCACGCTCAAAATGCTTACTTCGCAGATTAATCCTCATTTTTTGTACAACACGCTGGATTCGATACGGTGGAAAGCCGTAGAAAACAAGGACTTTGAAGTTGGCGAACAGATAGAAGCGTTATCGGATTTGTTCCGCCGTATTTTAAGCCGCGGAGAAAATATGGTTTCAGCGGATCAGGAGATTGCTCATTTGGAAACGTATCTTTATATCATGCGCTTCCGATGCCAAGATCGGATTCGGTGTACTATTTCTGTGGAAAAAGGAGTTGAAACGACGCTTGTTCCTAAGCTCATTCTTCAGCCTCTGGTAGAAAACGCCATTACTCACGGCATAGACAAACGGACTGAACCCGGAGAAATCCGAGTGAGTCTGGAAAAACAGAAAAACTTGCTCAGGATAACCGTAGAGGATAACGGCGCAGGCGCAGACCCGGCGACGGTTAACCGGATGCTGAAAGACAGCGAGGTGTCTCACAATGTCTTTGCGTTGAAAAACATTGACCGCCGGATTAAACTCTGCTACGGAGATTCTTACGGACTGCAATTCGACAGCGTTCCCGGCGAGGGAACGGTAGTAACTATACTCATACCTCTGGAGGCGAAAAAATGAAACTGCTCATACTGGATGACGACGTCCAAATTAGGGAAGGCATCAGAAAGGGTATTGATTGGAAAAGCCTCGGTTTCGGCGAGGTTCGGAGCGCAGGAGACGGGCTTTCGGGGCTTTCAGCCGCCAGAGAACTTGCCCCCGATATTGTGCTTTCCGACGTCAGAATGCCCGGCATGGACGGCTTAGAATTTTTGCGGAAGGTAAAAGCGGTACTGCCGCGGGTAAAGGTCGCCTTTATCAGCGGGTACGACGACTTTGAATATCTGCAAAAAGCGATTCAATACGGCGCGGACGGCTATGAACTCAAACCGGTTAAAATGAGAAATCTTTTCAAATTGATAGAAGACCTTAAAACAAAAATACGGACAGAACAGCAAATCTCCTGCCCGGCGGACGAAGAGGTTTCTCAAGACACTCAGGCAATGAGCGGCTTTTTGGCGGAACGCCTGAAGGTATCGGAAATCGCCGAACGCGCCGGTTCTTACAGCAGGCGGATAAACCGATCCATCGACTATGTGCGAAACCATCTTGCCGAAGATATGAGTATTCAGAGTCTTGCGGAATTTTTACGAATAAGCCCTAATTATTTCAGTTCTCTTTTTAAAAGAGAAACGGGTATTCCGTTTAACCGGTTTGTGAACCGGATTCGGCTACAGGCGGCGGTATATCTGCTGGAGCATACGGATCAGAGGGTTTCAGAAATCGCCGCTCACACGGGATTTCAGGATGCGGCGTATTTTTCGCAAGTGTTCAAAAAAGACATGGGCTGTTCTCCAAGCAAATACCGCGAAAAATTGCCTTGCAAGGAGCGTACTTCGTGAAGCGCAAAACTCAGGTTCTCTTTTTTTTCTGTTCGGTCTTTTTTCTTATACTTTGCGCGTGTCCGCTTCGGTTTCATAGGAAAACCGGGGAGCCGGAAGAATCTTCCGAAAAAATCAAGATGGTCTTAATGATTGAAACTCCTACGATTCCTCTGGTTAAAGAAAAAATACTGCCTCTGCTTCAGCTTCGGTTTCCTGATATTACGTTTGTTTCCAAAATCCGGGACGACCAGCAAGTTAAAAACGTAATAAAAAGCTCTTTTGTAACCGGAGACGCGGTAGATATTGTCGCATTCTGGCCCCACCAGATGCGGTATTTTATCGATGACGGTATGGCGTTAGACCTTACTCCGTACTTGGAGGCTGATCCGGATTGGTGGGATTCATGGCTTCCGGGAATACTTGAAGACGGCAGGTTTGAGGGCAAACAGTACGCCTTGCCGTACCGGATAAGTTATCCTTTGTTTCTGGTGAATCGGGATATTGCGCGTCAGGCGGAACTTGTTTTGAAGGATCAATGGACATGGGATGAGTTTATTCAGGCTTGCGAACAAATAAAAACCCGCTGTTCAGATGCGGTTTATCCTCTTGGAATCAACGCTATATGGGCGTGCTGGTTTATTCGGAACGGACTGATGCAAATTTGGGATACCGACAATGAACTTGAAGCGTTTACCCGCGGGGAAATTCCCTTTACGAATCCCCGGATAAAACAGGCGTTTGAAAAGGTGAAGGCTCTCTACGACAACAAGTATCTGTATCCCGGGGTTGGGGCTTTGACTGCAACCTATGATCAGACGTTTTCCGCCTTCGCCCGAGGAAAGATAGCGTTTCTCGCCAACGTTAACGGCAATGCCGCCGCGGCTCGAAACGCTATAGCTCCGGGCGGTTTTGAGGTTGGAGTGATGAGTTGGCCCGCTATGGGGAAGGACTATCTTCTGGGCGGTAGCGACGGGTATTTTATTCCTTCCAATACTAAGCATCCTGAAAAAGCGGTAGAAGTTTTGAAGTATCTCACCGGCTCGGAAATACTCGATCTCAACGCTGAGGAAGGACGGATTCTTACTTTTAAAAACATTGCCTCATCTCATCCCGATTACGCCCTTTACAGCAGAGACGCCGGAAAAGTTCGTTCCAGAGAAATCGTCAATTTTTCCGCGGAACTCAATGATTATATCATCTACAATATCCCGGCGTATTATATCCTCTACGGGGATAAAGCCGTCGAAGAACTGGAAGTTTTACGAAGCACGGTGAATCCCTGAATTTTTGTAGAAAAACTAAAGTATTTGTTGAATTTTCCCTGTTGGCGTTCCTGAAAAACGGGAATTATACTTAACACAATTCTTGAAGGAGGATTTTTTATGAAGAATATATTACTTGCAATCATGATCGGTACCTCTGCTGTGGTTTTTGCCGGCGGCGGCAAAGAACAGAGCGGCGGTTCTGCAACGGCAAAGAAAACGGCGATTGACGTTCTTCTGTCTCGGACAACCCAGATTGACGGGCTTCAGAAGGTTATGGACGAGATTGAAAAACGATTCGGTATTGTTTCCGAAGTTGAGATTCGTCCCGGCGGCGCGGAAGGCGAAACGATTGTAAAAACCCGGCTTGCATCCAACGCCATGGCGGACTTGTTTCTCTATAATACCGGTTCCAAAACGAACGATATTAATCCTGAGCGGTACTGCTTAGACCTAAGCGAATATACGCCGAAATTGGAACCGGCGTTTATCAGTTCCGCTTCGGTAAACGGCAAACTCTACGCGGTTCCCGTGGATTATTCCGCTCAAGCCGGAGTTATACTGTATCACAAAGGGATTTATCAGCAACTGGGACTTCAGATTCCCAAGACATGGAGCGACTTCCTTGGAAACTGCGCCAAAATTTAAGCTACTGGAATCGCCCCCATTCTGGGAACCATGAAGGATACGTGGACGAGCCAGTTAGTGTTTCTTCAGGAAGAGTATTACATTGAAGCGGCTATGCCCGATTGGCCTCAGCAGTACACCGCAAACAAAGCAAAATACGCCACCGTACCCGCGGCTCTGCGGAGCTTTGAGAAACTGGCGGAAATCGCTCAGTATCTAAACAAAGACTACTTAGCTACAACGTTGTCTCAAGGACTGGAAATGCTTGCTAACGGACAAGCCGCTCATTTTCCCATGCAGGCTCACCGGATCGGAGTTATCGACACAAACTATCCCGATAAAATTAAGGACATCGGCTCTTTTGCACAGCCCGGAAACGATCCTAACAATGCAGGCGTAACGGTCTGGATGCCTACCGGCTGGTTTATCAATAAGCAGAGCGCGAAAATCGACGCCTGTAAGAAATGGATAGACTTTCTGCTTTCTGAAGAGGCATGGAATGTTTTTACGTCGGTGCAGAAGCCCGGAGGACCGCCGGTGATTAAAGGACTTAAACTCCCGGCAAACGCTATTCCCGGAATTCTTGATACTCAGCAGTATTTTGACAGCGGTAAGTATAAGCCCGCGCTGGAATTTTCATCTCCCATTAAAGGTCCGAATTTGGAACAGCTCTGTATTGAGGTTATTTCAGGGCGTATGACCCCGCTTGACGCGGCGAAAGCCTATGATCAAGACGTACAGAAACAGGCGGTGCTTCTAAACATTCCGGGCTGGTAGATCGGACACTCCTCGGAGCGCGTGACGCTTCGAGGCAATCATTGATAAGGAGGAGCGTACATTGAAACGTAGCATTTATAACAAGTGGTTTACCGCGCCCCTGTTACTTGTTTTTTCCGTATTTTTTATTGTCCCTACGGTGATTTCTTTCTTTTTCAGTTTGACGGTATGGAATTTTTCCGAATACCGGTTTGTGGGTTTGTACAACTTCAAAACATTTTTTTCCGAATATTCTTTGAATATCGGCATAAAAAATACCTTGATCTATGGAACCTTAACGAGCGGTTTAAAAGTTGTGTTCGCGCTGGCTTTAGCGATCCTGCTGACGTCTCCGATTAAAACCAAAAATCTGATCCGGTCTATCGTATATTTCCCCAATTTGGTGAGTACCGTAGCGGCGGGCATTACGTTTAGTTCTTTTATGCATCCTACCAAAGGGCTTTTCAATATGTTCTTGGCAAAAATCGGCGTTGAAGGGCCCGATTGGCTGGGCAATCCGAGTATCGCGCTGTTTTCCGTTATTGCCGTTGACCTTTGGAAAGGTCTCGGCACTGCAACGGTGATCTACATCGCCGGACTTATGGCAATCCCGGAAACCTATTACGAGGCGGCGTCTATCGACGGAGCCAGTAAATTACAGCGGTTTAAATCCATTACTCTGCCGCTGGTGCGGGGTTCTATGAATTCGGTTATAACTCTGTCTTTTATCAGCGGCATCAGACAGTTTGAGCTGATATGGACGATGACTCAGGGAGGCCCCGGTTTCGCCACCGATACCTTAGCGTCGATCATTTACAAACAGTACGCTTCAGGTTTTTTCGGGCTTTCTACCGCCGGGAATATTGTGCTTTTCGTACTTATTGTATTTCTGGTGTTTCCCCTTTACCGTTTCATCATTAATAAGGAGGTAGATTTATAATGCAACTGACGGACAAAGAAAAGCGGTGGTATTATCTTCTTGACGTACTAACCGTCTTAGGCGCGGTTATTATATTCATCGTGCCGTTTTATTTTATGCTCCTCCAGTCCCTCAAAAATTCAAGGGAAGCTGGACTTATGAATTTACGGTTTCCTAGCGATGGTTTCCATTTTGAGAATTTCATCAAGGTTATTCAGGCTCAGAAATATATGATACTCCGGGCGTTTTTCAACAGCGTTATCATCACCGCCGGGAGTATTGTAACGCTCGTGATTATCTGTTCTATGGGCGGCTATATTCTTCAGCGGGTAGGCGGCAGATTTACTGCCGGCATTAACTTCATTATTCTTACCGGACTTATGCTTCCTCCGGCAATACTTCCTACTATATGGGTTATGTCCGCTTTGGGAATATACCGGACGATGTTCGGTATGATCATTGTCGAAGTAGCCTTGCATATTCCCTTTTGTACCATGCTGTACCGGGGATATATTTCTTCGCTTCCCAGAGAGCTGGAGGAAGCCGCGTATGTTGACGGCTGTACCTCTTGGTATATGTTTGTTCGGATTATTTTTCCTCTGCTTATGCCGGTTACGGCGACTATTACCGCGCTTCAATCCGTAGGGATATTCAATGACTTTGTAAATCCGCTCTACTTCCTGCCGGGAAGCAAAAACCCTACCGTCCAACTCACGCTGTACAATTTTATGAGCCAATATGAAAGTTCTTGGAATCTGCTCTTCGCGGATGTGATACTCATTACGATTCCGCCGCTGATACTGTTTATATTCTTTAATCAGCGGATCGTTTCGGGCATAACCGCCGGAGCTGTCAAGGCGTAAGGTATGACGAATCTTTTTAAACAACCTTGGCGGCTTACGCATACGGTAGTACGCGGCAAGGGCGGGCGGGAGCTGAAAAAATTTCGCAGAATACATCCGGCGGTAGATGACGATACCGGTTCTGAGTCTTGGGTAGGATCGGTAATCCGGGCGCGGCAGGCATCGCCGGAGCATCCTAATATGGGTTGCGCGGAGACGATTCTGCCCGACGGCAATCGGATGTACCTCTTTGAGGCGATTAATCTCGATCCCCTTGCGGCGTTGGGAGAACAGCATTACAGGCGTCACCGATGCGGACTTGGCGTATTGGTTAAATACCTTGACGCTCAGTTTAAGTATCCTCTCCAAGTTCATCCTACCCGTTCCCGGGCGCAGGAAGTTTTTGCGAGTAACTTTGGCAAAGAGGAAAGCTGGTATGTAATCGGACTCCGCGAGGACGCTCCGGAACCGCCGTATATTCTGGCTGGATTTAAAGAAGGGGTCAGCCTGCGGGATATGGAACAGCTTTACCGTCTTGAGGATATAGCGGCAATGGAGCGGCTCTGCCATAAGATTCCCATTACCGTTGGAGAAACGTATATAATAAAAGCCGGCGCGCCTCACGCGCTGGGAGCCGGAGCCTTTGTCGTCGAAGTGCAGGAACCGTGCGACATCACCTTAGTACCGGTAAAACAGAAAGTCTTAGCGGCTCAGTCAAAACAGTACCGCTTTCTTGATGAGCCTGTTTACGAAGAACGGGTATTAGGGACATTTATCTATGAAGGCTATGGCTACGAAGAAACGCTGAAACGTTGCCGGATTCCGCCTAAAACGATTCGGGAAGGAGACTGGGGAAAAGAAGTTTATCTTATCGGCCCTGAGCAGACCGGCTTTTTTTCTTTTACTCGGGCTGACGTTAAAAGCGCGGTGAAGATTCGCGCTACCGGCTTTCCTCAGATAGTTTTAGCGCTTGAAGGCGAAGGGAGCCTGCGCTTTGAAGGAGGTTCCGTCCCGCTCCGCCGGGGAGACGAGTGGTTTTTACCCTACGATATTCCCGGCGCGGTTTTGGACGGCGCGGTATCCGTAATTTTCTGTCATCCCGAAGGCGCGGAGCAACCATTCGGTTTTGTTCAGTAATCGCCTCCGAAGCGGCGGCGGTATATCGCAGGAAACGCAGGCGCAGGGACAACTTGAATTTATGATAAATCCGCGTCTTGAGGAATAGTAGATATATTTTCGGTCAAAGGGACAGGAATTGGGCGGTTTCCCGGACAAGCGCGTTAAAGGTTGAGAAAGTAGTTTTGGTTTTAGGCAGAGAACGGAGGAAGAATTCTCCGTACCGTTTATGCAGGATACGTCCGTCCAAGACGGCCACGATTCCATGATCGCTGGAGCGGCGCATAAGTCTGCCGAAGCCTTGCTTGAACTTCATTACTGACTCAGGCAGAGAGAGTTGCATAAACGAATTGCCGCCCTGTCTGTCAATCGTTTCGCATCGGGCTTCAAACACCGGATCGTTGGGAGCCTTGAAGGGCAGGCGGCAGAGAACCACCAGCCGGAGGGTGTTTCCGGGCGCGTCCACCCCTTCCCAAAAGGAATCGGTAGCGAAGAGGACGCTTTTTTCGTCCTGTAAAAAGGTCTGCAAAAGCCGGTTTCTATCGTCGTCTCCCTGTTTGAGACAGCGGATGCTCTGTTCCTGCAAACGCGGAACCGCGGCGGCGTATGCGCTCTGCAAAGCGTCGTAGGAGGTAAAGAGAATGAGCGCGGAACCGCCCGCGCTGAGGGCTAATGCGGCGGCGGCATTATCCACGAAGTCTCGATAATCCGGCTGATTCGGCAGAGGCGCGTCTTTAGGGATTGCCAGCAGTACCGCTGAAGCGTAGGGAAAGGGAGAGGGAAAGCTACCGGTTAGGACTTTTCGGTTTTCCTCCGCCGGGGCGAGACCCGAGCGGCTTTTCCAATACTCAAAAGACCCTTTTATGGTTAAGGTAGCCGACACGCAGATTACGGTTTTATTCGGCTTGAACAGCGCGTCTTTGAGAGACGGCGCAACATCAATCGGGGTTATCCTGAAAACCGCCCAAGCGTCTCCTGACGCGCCGAGCCGCCGTTCTATCCAATGCACCTCGTCCGGGCGGGTTTTAAAATCGGCAAAGGCTGAACATACGTTCCCGATACTATCGAGCCGGCGGATGATAGCCCGGACTTCCCAAGCCACAGGTTCGTCGGCTTCCTTATCAGAAAGAGCGTCCAAGATATTCCGCGCCAGCTTCATTACGCCGAGGAGACTGAAGCGGAGTCCGAGGAAGCGGGGGCTTAGGGTTTCGGCAATCACCCTTTCTCTGGGCGGAGTCAGGCGGAATACGCCGTCGGTTTTGCAGAGTTCCAAAGCGGCTTTATCAAGTGCGTCTACTGCTTCCCGAATGTTCTGGATGGACTGTTCCAATTCGATTACTTTTTGTTCTTCGGTAAAAGGGGGCAGGAGGCGGACGAGCAAGCCCATGCGGTTTTCCCGGCGTTTTCGGTAGAGCCGTCCCAAATGGCGGTAGATTCCGAGGCGGCTGAATTCTTTGGAAAAGAAGGATGTAGCGGAAGCCTCGATGGTGTGGGCTTCGTCAATGACGATTCGGGTATAGGGCGGAAGCACGACGGTATTCGTATAGCCCGCGCCTTCGAGCCGCGCGGCGAGGTCTGCGAAGAGGAGATGATGATTGACGATGAGAATCCGGGCGTCCGCGCACCGCTTGCGGAGGGCAAGCACGAAGCATCGCCGCCGTTCGGGGCATCGGAGACCCATGCAGGCGTCCGCTTCGGAGCAAATTTTTGACCATACGGTTTCGGCGGGCATGAAACTGAGTTCAGACCTACTGCCGGTAGCCGCGGTTCTCGCCCATGCGGTTATAGCTTGCAGTTCCTTATATTCCGCGTCCTCGAAGAGGTACTGTTCCCGGAGAGCCTCCTCAAGGCGGCGGAAGCAGAGATAATTCCCGCGTCCCTTAATCAGCGCGACGTTGACGTTCGCCTCCAGAGCGGACAACACGAGGGGTATATCTTTTTCGTAAAGCTGTTGCTGTAAGGTTATGGTAGCGGTAGAAATCACGATGCGCTCGCCGTTGCTGAGGGCGTAGCTCAGAGCCGGCAGAAGGTAGGCGAAAGACTTGCCTACGCCGGTTCCCGCTTCGGCGGCTACCAGAGCGTCTTCGTTGAAGCCTCGAATAATCAGGCGCATCAGATCGAGCTGGGATTTCCGGCTTTCATATTCGGGCAGACGTTTGGCTATAGCTCCGCCCTTTTCCAAAGCCTTGACGATTTTATCCGCGTCGAGGCTTTGGGGAACCCGTTTCTTCGCCGGCTCTGATACCGCATAGGCTTTTTCAACGCGGTTATCCACGATGAAAAAGCCTACTCCCGATTCAGCGGCTTGCGTCGCGATAAACAAATCGTTATCGCTGGGCGTTAGAATCCCGGAAGGATGGTTATGAATCAGCACATCCGGGAGTTTGCGATTGCTAGACACTGCCGGCACGGAATCTTTATTCCCGCGGGCGGTAATTTCCAGCTTCCCCACGAGACCGTTTTCGTCAAGATAGCCCAGCGCGAAAACTTCATTGCCTTCCGCGTCGGCTATTTCTTTTTGTAAGAGAAGTATGCTGTTTTTGGTAAAACGAGTTATCGCCTGCACGTATACTCCTTGCTCAGTATACTACGCCGCCTGCAAAGAATACAAGCTCCGCTTTTCTCCTGAGCCTGCCTCGGCGGTTCCTTAACCGCCCGCGCAAGCGTTACACGAGACCGAGAAGTTTCTATATTGAACTCTTGAAAAGATACGGTGCAAAATCTTATGACGATTTATTCCAATTTATAGTATAATTCCGAGGGCAGGGCGACAGCGCAAGAATTAAACGATATACTGAATAATTAAGGTAGAGAAGTGACAGTGGAAAAAATGCGGGGTTTTGGCGGCAAATCATATATCAAACGTAAAAACCGTATTTCCCGCGCCGCTGTCGATAACGAAACGGCCCCGGCTGATGATGTCCATCCCGATGAGCATATCGTAGTTCCGATGACCTTCCCATTCGGCGACGCAAATTTGCGGGAAAATCAATTTGTTCGGCAAAGTAACAGAGACGTCGTAGAGTTTAGTCCGCAGAATACCCCCAATGCCGGTAAGGGTTCCCATACCGGCGGAAGAAAGCGCAAGTTTTTCTACAATCTTTGTGCTTATCACCGACATTCCCGCGCCGGTGTTCCACAATGCCCGGACGGGAATGTCCACCGGAGCGGTATCATACACAACGTCGCTCACTGTCGCCCGCCTGACCATTACTTCGGTAATGACCGCGCGGACAACCCTGCCAAATTCCACTTTGAGCGGAAAACTCATTTCCAATCGACCTCAAAGGCGGGGACTGGAATATGACAGCCGATGTCGATAATCTCGTCTTCCTCGGTTACGCACTCCTGAATAAGATAACTGCCCGGCTCGGCGTGGGTATGGGCAAGCGGCCCGTATGCGCTCTCGCGATCCTTAAAATATCCCGCCACGGCGCAGTCCCGAATAAGCACATACTCGCCGATATGCCCGGCGATGATATCATCCCGGTTGACGTCGAAAAACTTGTAATTTTCCTTTGCCAGCGCGCTTTCTCTTGCTCGGTCTATTACCATAGGTTCTCCTACCCCATTCTAGCGCAAAACCGGGGGCAGGGACAAGCGTACGGGGCAAAGTTCTGTCTCCTGCGGGGGCAAAGGTAGAAAAGTGAAAACCGATTTATTATATATCAAACGTAAAAACCGTTTTTCCCGCGCAGTTGTCGATAACGAAACGGCCCCGGCTGATAACGTCCATCCCGATGAGCATATCGTAGTTCCGATGACCTTCCCATTCGGCGGCGCGAATAAGGGGAAAAATCACCTTATTAGGCAGGGTAACGGAAATATCGTACAACTCAGTCGGCATAGCGCCGCCGATACCAACCAGCGTTCCGTTCCCGGCGGAAGAAAGCGCAAGTTTTTCTACAATCTTTGCGCTTATCACCGACATTCCTGCGCCGGTATCCCACAAGGCGCGGACGGGAATATCCGCCGGAGCGGTATCATACACAACGCCGCTCACCGTCGCCCGCCTGACCATTACTTCGGTAATGACCGCGCAGACAACACAGCCAAATTCCGCTTTCAGTGGACGGCTCATTTCCAATCGACCTCAAAGGCGGGGACTGGAATATGACAGCCGATGTCGATAA
>JAIRPH010000042.1 GCA_031257135.1 Spirochaetaceae bacterium | reverse complement strand
CTGCTGAAAGCCTATCCCGAAAACAGCCGCGGCTTGGGCATAACCGATATGGCCGAAGGCATCGCCGAAAACCGCCCTCACCGGGCAAACGGCGAATTGACCTACCACGTGCTGGAGATCATGCACGGCATCCACGACGCTTCCGCGTCAGGGAAATATTACGAGGTCAAAAGCCTCTGCAAACGCCCTGAACCGCTGGCGTAGCATTGTACAAGGAGAAATATATGAAAATAGTATGTTTGGCATCGGCTCTTGTCCTGAGCGCGGGTATCCTATTTGCCGGAAGTCAAGGCGATAAATCCTCTAGTCAGTCGTCTCAGACTACGCTGAATCTCTGGCATATCTACAACGATCAGGGGCGGGGCGTGCCTATTGAGAAAGCAGTCCGCCGGTTTGAAGCGGCTAACCCCGGAGTCAAAGTGGCGATTTCCACCTACGCCAACGATCCCTATAAAACTAAGCTCAAAACCGTGAGCGGCAGTGATTTCCCGGACGTGTTTCATTCTTGGGGCGGCGGCTGGCTCAAGTCTTTTGTGGACGCCGGCTTGGTAGCGGATATTACCGCAGAGGCTAACGCCATGAGCGGTCAGCTCAATCAGACGATGGTCAATTTGAGCCGGTTCAACGGAAAAGTCTACGGCGTTCCCTATACCGGAGGCGGCACGATTCTTTTCTATAATAAGGATATTTTCGCCCGATTCAATCTACAGCCTCCCAAGACCTTTGCGGATTTGGAGAATATCTGCCAGACCCTTTTGGCGAACAATATCACGCCCTTTGCGCTGGCGAATAAAACCAAATGGCCCGGGGCGCAACATTTTGTTCTCGTTTCCATGCGTTTAGGAGGAGCGGATGTTTTCCAGCAGGCTAACGATAAAAAAATAGCCTTTACCGATAATACCTTTATCAGAGCCGGTCAGATGGTCCAAGATATGGTGGATAAGGGCTGGTTCCCCGCCGGAGCGAACGGACTTGATTGGGATACCGGTCAGTCCCGGATGCTGATGTATACCGAGCAGTGCGCTATGATCGTGCAGACTACCGGCTTTCTCGGCACCTGCCGGAGCGAGAACCCCGATTTCTACGCCAAAAAAGTAGGGCTTGCCTTGTATCCGGCGGTTGACGGAGGTAAAGGCAAGGCGACGGATATTCTCGGCGGAGCGAACGCGTTTTCCGTATCCGCCAGCGCAAAAAACCGAGACCTTGCGGCAAAGCTGGCGTTGTTCCTTGCAACCGATACTGAACTGCAACAGGAATTTTTGAATAACGGAGTCGTCGCGGCGAAACCCGATATTCAAACTCAAGACGCCCTTGTCCGGGAAGCTCTGAAGCAGTTGGCGGACGCAAGTTTCCTCCAGAACTACATCGATCAGACCCTTTCCCCTGAATTGGCGGAAGTTCACAAGGATACTACTCAAGGCTTGTACGGTAAGACCCTGACTCCTCAGCAGGCGGCCGATGCTATGCAAAAAGCCTTTGACGCTCAGTAGATACTGCCGGAGGACGGGTAATCCCGCCCTCCGGTAAAGGAGGATTCGGCGGCGGTGACCACAAAACAAAAACAATGGTTCAAAAACGGCATAACCGTTTTTCTCTTTCTTTTGCCGGCGTTAGCGGTATATTGTACCTATACGTTGGCGGGTATTTTCAGGACCTTTTATTACAGCGGCTTTAACTGGTCTGGTATAGGTCCTGCTTCGGAAGCGGGGTTTGTCGGCTTCGGCAACTATGCTCGGCTTATGAAAGATGCAGGCTTTTGGCACGCCTTACAAAACAACATCCTTCTGGTGATAGTATCCATCGTTTTTCAGTTAGGCTTCGGCATGATTCTCGCGCTCATCCTCAATACCGGAAACCGGGGGGTTAGACTTTTCAGGACTGTGTACTTTATGCCTCCTCTGCTTTCCACGGTGGCTACCGGCACGATCTGGCTTATGATGTACGCCCCGTATACAGGGCTTTTCGGCTGGGTTTTGAAAATTATCAGTCCGGGAACGGCTCTTTCGTGGCTCGGCTCTGAACAGGTCGTTATGTTTGCGGTGCTTTTTGTGATCTGCTGGCAGTACACGCCTCAGTATATGATTCTCATCCGCGCCGGCATGACCGGAATTCCTGAAGAACTCTACGAAGCGGCAACCATCGACGGCGCATCCCGATGGCAACAATTCTGGACCATGACCCTGCCCCTTTTGTCGGGAACCCTTAAAACCTCGGCGGTGCTTTCTATCGTAGGGTCTCTCAAGTATTTTGATCTTATCTGGATTATGACCCTCGGCGGACCAAATGGATATTCAGAGCTTATGGCGACCTTTATGTACAAAAAAGCCTTTAACGAAGACCGTATGGGATACGCCAGCGCCGTTGCCTCGTGTATGGTGCTGATTTCGTTTATCGTCATCGCGCTATTCCAGGTTATGACCCGCTCAAAAGAGGAGGCTCGCTCATGATAGCAACAAAACGCGGCGTTGCTGAAAAAACGGCTTTTTACCTGCTGGCGTTTTTCTTTTTCGCTTTGTTCGGCTTTCCTTTTGTATTAACGGTATTGATGTCCTTCAAATCCATGCAGGATTATATGACCGGCAATTTTTGGGGCTTTCCGAAAAAGCTGTTTCTCGGCAATCTGCAAAAAATTCTTTTTTCCGATTTTAATATATATATCTTCAACAGTATTTTTGTATCCGGTCTGTCCGTAGCATTAACCACGCTCATAGCTTCTTTGGCGAGCTACGCCTTCGCTAAGATGAAGTTCCGCCTTTCGCCGGTACTATTCATGCTGTTCGTTATCGGAATGATGATTCCGGTTCACACCACCCTCATCCCGATTTACCAGCTTACCAAAGCCCTGCGCCTTACCGACCGGCTTTTGGGTCTCATTATCCCATACATCAGTATCGGACTGCCGGTGGGGATATATATTATGACCGCCTTTTTTAAAGACGTTCCAAACAGTATTCAAGAATCGGCATTTATCGACGGCGCGTCGTCACTGCGGATATATTGGAACATCATGCTCCCGATTTCAGTACCCGCCATTTCGACGGTAACGATTCTCAACTTTTTGACCTATTGGAACGAATTTATCTATGCCTTGACGCTGATCAATACGAACAATAAACGAACTATCCCGCTGGGCATCAAAGAGTTCTACGGCGTTGAGGCGGTGAATATTCCGGCGATTTTCGCGACGATTCTCGTGGCATCTCTGCCGGTGATTGTTTTCTATATACTCGCTCAAGAGAAGGTCATTAACGGGCTTTCCGCGGGAGCCGTTAAGGGATAGGGTTAGGAGGATTTTTCCAGTACGCCAACGCCCGAAAGCCGTTTTTTTTAGCGTCTCCAAGACGAGTAAATCCTTTCGGCTTTTTCCGGTCGAACCGTTCCGCTTCCGCCGACGGAAACCCCAAAAGCGCGACGCCCTCTGACGCCAGCAACGCCTCAAGCCCGTCCCAATGCGCGGTAAGCCGGTCGGTTTGGGGAACCGCTGAAGGAAACGCGGCGATGAAATCATAGCCTTTTTCCCGGATTAAGGCGTCCCGGTGGGTTTCTAAATCTACGATACTGAGCGTTTTAACCTGCGGCGATTGCCGGAGGTTAAAACGCGAGGCTTCTAAGGCAAGTACATTCCGCCCCGCAAGGGTATACTCGGCCTCCCGATGCAGACGCGCCGCAAACCACGCGGGGAAATGTCCCTGCCCCGGTTCATATACGAGTACCGCCGGGTCCGGCGGAAAGGCTATGGGTAAACGCCTCATCAGTTTCGCCCCAGCCTGCGCCGCGCCCCCGGGGGCGTCGAAATCCGCGGCTCCGTATACCGAATCCAGAGTATATGCCGTTTTTTCCATCATATACTCGCCCCTCCGCCGGCGATAGGCTGGATATTTTTCCAAGAAATGGGGACCGGTTTGAACCGGCTCGGTTCGCTTTTCCGACGGTCCGTAGACAAATACGGTATGCCCCGATCCGGTTTCTTCGTATATTGGCGTTTCGATAACAGAACGGAAAAAATCCGCGAGCGGATTGACCGCGACCATAAAAACCCGTCCCGAAGGATTAAGCAAACCCGCCGACCGCCGGACGAAATCTTCTAAAACCGGCTTTCCTGTTTTGGCGGGGATGTTGGAGAGAATTATATCCCATCGGTCCTGCGGATTTCCTCCGAGAAGCGGTTCAGTATGCGCGGAAAGCCGTTCCGCCGGGACGCCGTTCCGCCGGGCGTTATATTCGGTAAATCCCCGGGCAAGCTCGTCCCGATCCTGACAGCGGACAACGCAGTCCGCCGACGCCGCGGCGCATATCCCGATAACCCCGATCCCGCAACCCGCGTCGAGTACCTTTTTCGGCGGCGGAAGAGGATCAAGGGTTTTAGAAAAAACTTTCAGCAGAAACCGCGTCCCCGTATCAATGTCCGCGGAACTGAACAGCCCTTGAGAAAGGGCGAAGCCGAACAGCTTCCCCCTAAACTTAAAGGAAACTTCTTTTGTGGCGTACCCGCGGTACATCTGGGAAGCCCTTACCTAGTCATTAACCCGTTCCACATACTCATTGGTTTCGGTATTGACGAGGATTTTTTCTCCCTGCTTGATAAACAACGGAACTCTGACGGTTAGTCCCGTCTCGGTAACGATGGGCTTGGTTGCGCCGGACACGGTATCCCCTTTCACGTAGTTTTCACTTTCCGCAACCGTAAAAACCACCTTATAAGGTATCTTAATATCAATTACCTTGCCTTCCCAGATAGTCAGTTCGTAGACTTCATTTTCTTTCAGGTAATATTTTTTGTCTTCCATTTCGGTTATGGGGACTTCGTATTGATCGAAGGATTCATTATCCATAAAGTGATAATTATCCGTATCCGCATACTGATATTGGCAGTTATGAGAATCGACGGTGGCGTCCTCAACTTCCGATTGGGTCATAATGGTCTGAGTTAGGATCGAGCCGTCTTTGATGCTCTTCATCTTGACCCTTGCGAACGCGCCGCCTTTGCCGGGGTTGACGAATTCCCGCTCTACTACGATATAGGGCTGTCCTTTTTGCAGAAGGCAGGTCCCTTTGGCGATATCTCCGCCTCGAATCATGTATTCCTCGCTTTATATATGGTTCCCCTAGTATAAAAAATATGCGCTTAGATGACAAGAGGGGGCATGAATCGCTCCATAGTTTAAATGAAAAAAATTTCATTTCCGCGGCCGCCGGCGCGGACCGGGGAGGGTATGACAGCATTGCAGTATATGAAGTTCTTTACGGATATTATAAGGAATTGTCCGGGTATTTTGGAGAAAAATGCGCCCTTATGAGCGGATTGAAAACGCTGAAAGGCTGATGTTTCCGCTCGGGAATACCCGTATTTAAGCATTGACCTAAGTCAAGAACAGGCATATTCTTAATGATATGAGCGTAATTCGTAAACCCTTTCGGTACCGTAATAATAATGTGGTATTTTTTCTTATCGGCATTAATATTTTAGTGTTTATTCTCCAGCAGATAAGCCCGTACATAGGATATTATGCCGCGCTTAATCCGATAGGAGTGCTTCAGGGGCGGGTTTGGCAGTTTGTAACCTATATGTTTGCTCACGGCGGTTTCAATCATCTGCTTTTCAATATGCTTGCGCTGTTTATCTTCGGCGTTCAGGTTGAGCGTCATATCGGAAGCGTCGAATTTTTACTCTACTATATGCTGACCGGCGTTCTTGCCGGAGTTTTTTCCTTTGGCGTATACTTCTTGACCGGCGCATACGAGATATTTCTGCTGGGCGCGTCGGGGGCGATTTTCGCGGTTCAGTTGGCTTATGCGGCGTTTTTCCCTGACTCGGTGATCTATGTGTGGGGAATCCTGCCTCTTCGCGCGCCCATTATGGTTTTGGGATTCACCGCAATCGAGCTTGTTTCTTCGATTATAGGCGTCAGGAACGGGGTAGCCCATCTGACGCACCTTGCGGGATTCGGGTTCGGCTGGCTGTATTTCCTTATCCGGTTCGGCAAGAATCCGTGGCGTTTCATGTTGGGACGGTAGATTATGCGTATATTCCTGCTTTTTCTTACGGCCGCGCTTTCCGCTCAAGAGGTTCTGCGCGGGGAAGTGCGGATAGACATCGAACCGATACACGGAGCCTATGTTGAGGAGGTCTATCCTCTGGACATTGAATCGGTATCCCGCCGGGCTTTGGAAGAGTCGGCTCTGTTTTACTCGGCTATTATTTACGGCTGGTCTTTTGAGTACGATGTAGGCGAGCGGGCAAGAGGCATAGCCGAAGCCTTTGAGCTGACCCCTTTAGGCGTCGTTTCTTTTGGGGACCCCGGTTTGTCGGCTACGGATGTGAAAGTTCAGGATATGCGCCTTCATTTATGGACCGATTATCGGCTTACCGCGGAGCAACAGCGGCGGCTGGGATTCTGGAAATCCGGGGCGGTACGGACCGCTCAAGCCGTCGGGTATGGTCCTTTGGGGAATCCGGCGGAGCAGTCTGACTGGATAACCATTAAAAAGGCGGCGTTAGAGGATGCGGCTCGGCTTGCGGTGAGAACGATGCTCCGGGGAAGCGAGCGGAACCGCCCCAAGGAAGTCCGAGGCTATATCAGTCTGGCGGGTTTCCCTAATTATTGGGTGGACGCCGGTCAATGGGCGGTATCGGCTCGGTTCAGGGTGGACATTATCGAGATTGTGCCTTTCGGGGCGTATTAATTTTTGGAGGAATCTATGGAAATTGCAGGAAGCGGTTTTTGTCTCAAAAGGCTTCGCTATGTGGATGACTATCTCCAGCGGATTGTAGATACCGGTCGCGTCGCCGGAGCCGGCGGGCTTATCATCCGCCGAGGGGTCCAAGCCTATCGGAAAAGTTTCGGAATGCAGGATATTGAAAAGAATATCCCCATGCAGAACGATTCAATTTACCGTATTTACTCAATGACCAAGACCTTCACCATCGCCGCCGCGATGACCCTTTATGAGCGCGGGCTTTTCAAGCTCCATGACCCTATCGGGGAATTCCTGCCGGCTTTCGCCGTAATGCAGGTCGCCCAGCATGATCCCCGCGGGGTCGTTGAGATCGTGCCGGCGAAGAATCCTATCACCTTTCATCATCTCTTTACGATGACTTCCGGGCTTCCGTATCCGGGCGGCGAAAGTTATTCCGCCCGCCTATTCAGTGAAATTCAAACCGCGGTTTCCGCGGACGCGCTCAAGGGAAAGCCCCGAAATACAGCCCAAATCGTGGATGCCGCGGCGCATACGCCACTGTGCTTCCACCCCGGAGAATACTGGATGTACGGATTTTCTCACGACGCGCTTGGACGGCTTATCGAGGTTCTTTCAGGGAAAACGCTGGGTAAATATATGGAAGAAACTATCTTTGCCCCTTTGGGCTTAAAAGATACTCAGTTTTACGTTCCCCCGGAAAAGCGTTCCCGCCTGACCGCGGTATACAGCTATACCGAAACAGGGCTTCAGAAGATTTCCGGGCTTACCTCAGACCCCGGATCGGCTGAGGCTCCGCCGGCTTTTGAAAGCGGCGGCGGCGGTTTGGCATCGACTCTGGACGATGTGGGACGCTACGGACGTATGCTGTTGAACTCAGGCAAGCTCGATAACGTACGGATTCTTTCCCGGAAGACCATAGACCTGATCCGGCAGAGTCAGGTACTTCCGGCTCACATCAAAGCCTTTGGTTTTCCGTCTATGGCGGGCTACGGCTATGGTCTCGGCGTGCGTACTCTGTTGGATACGGCGGAAGCTGGACTCAACGGCTCAACCGGAGAATGGGCTTGGGACGGTATGCTGGGAACATGGTATTGCGTAGACCCCGCGGAGGACTTGGTAGCCGTATTCCTGATCCAGCGGTCTCCCGGCGGCAACGACGATCTGCCGAAACGTTTTGCTCAGACCCTCTACGCCGCAATAGACGACTGACCGATCATTCAGTCATTTCCTCAAGGGCGAGGTCTTTGGCGCGGGCGAGAAATGACGCGATGCTTTCATTGGTGACTCGCATAACAGAAACGCTTTCTGTTACCTCATTGGAAATTTGTTGAAGCTTTTCCATTTCGCCATGAATAGACATAGTCCGCTGATGAATCGTATGCGCCCCTTCCCGAACCTTCCCGGTCATATCCTGCACGGTTTTCAAGGCGGTAAGCATCTGCGCGCCTTCGGAAGCCTGTTCTTGTACGGTACGATCAACCACGGTAAAAGAAGAATTCATAGTTTCAATTTCTTTAAAGATAGTATCCATTGCGGTAACAGTTTCGCCTGAAACTCTGCCTATTTGTTCAATTCCCTGTTCCATCTTTTTGATCTCCGTGGAAATCGAATCCGACTCTTTCCCGGAAAGCTCCGCCAGTTTACGGATTTCCGAGGCAACCACCGCAAACCCTTTGCCAGAGTCTCCGGCGTGAGCGGCTTCGATTGCCGCATTCATCGCAAGAATGTTAGTCTGAGCCGCAATATCCGCAATAGTTTTGTTGGCGCTTTGGAGCATTTTCGATTGTTCCTCAATACGTTTTAACTCTTCGGTTAGCTTTACCAACATTCTATGTCCCATCGTTGAAGATTTAGTCAAGGCGTCAGTAGTTTTTCCTGTACCGGCTACCACGGAACGGATAGCATTTATGTTACTAATCATCTCTTCTATCGCGGCGGAAGATTTAGCAATAAGTTCAACCTGATTATGTACGGTCTGATCAAAAGAATCGGTATAGCGAACAATTTCTGAGGAGGAATCCGACGCGGATTGTACCGATTCCACTTGAGAGCGTATCTTGTCCCCCATTGTATTCATACTTTCGGTTATAGATTCCATAGCCCATAAAGATTCTACTACGACGGTATTCAGCCGTTTGCCGTTCTCCAAAGTTTTCATCGTATGCGCTTTATGCAGGTCATCAATGCCTTTCTGTAGACTGTCCCGAATCGTAATCAGCGCGCGTTGCAGTTCTCCGATTTCATCGTTTCTAAAATGTTTAAAATTAACCGTGAAGTCCATACCCGCCAGAGAACCTGCCGCTTGTTTCACTTGGCGGATAGGAATAGTAAGCATAAAATAGGTAAACAAAACCGCAACGCTTCCGGCAATGAGGAGGATAATAAGGCTTGTAGCGATCAGCCGAATCAAGATGCGCTCTGTTTCAGCAAACACCGCCGAAGCCGGAATCACCGATATAAGAATCCAGCGAGTTTGGGCTACCGTTGATGAATAGATAAACACATCTTTATCCATACGGGAAAAGGCATCTGACGAGAGAACAACATCGCGATAGGTTTCAAGATTCATTTCGGTAAAAAAATTCTTGGACATTATCATAGAGGAATCTTGAGCGGAATCAGGATGGGTGATGAATAAGCCGTCTTTATTGAGGAGATAGACTTGCTGTTCAGGCATAACAGTATTTTCCGCCAGCAGAGTCGATAAATTAGTAACCCAGAGTCCTGCGGCAACTACTCCTATATCTTCAGAATTCTCATTGAACACCACCGTCGAAAACGTCGATCCAAGTTTGCCCGAATTCGCGTCAACATACGGATCGTTATACGAAACACTGCCGGGATTTTTTTTGGCGTTTATAAACCACGGACGCTTCGTGTTGTCCCAATCCTCAGCGGGACGCCAGCCGTCGTTGATGTAATACCCTCCGGGCTGATTCCAGACGTAATTGCTGGAAAAAAACAGTAAACTTACCGCAGGATCAGTACTCGCAAGCCGATTCAAAAAATCGCGCATTTCCTCAAAAGGTATGTACCCGTCTTTAAGCAAAGCGGAAATCCCAGCCGCCGCATGATTGAGCAAATCCGTATGTTGCTGAAGACTGTTTGCCACCTGATCCCGCAAATGGGTGATCTGTTCTTTCGTAGACGATTCGAGATGCTTATTCGATATACTGCGGAAATTTATAAAAAATACGAATGTAAGAGATACAACAGTAAACACAATGCCCAATATGCAGAGTATTGTGAATATCATTGCAAAAGAAGACTTTCTAGGCTTTGCCATATTATACCATCCTTTATAACTATACTTAATACTATACTATTTCTACCATAAAAAGTCAATATATAGGTATACTTTTTTAGGGACCAATAGGATTTTATGTTTGCCCAGCCGAGACTTACGAAAGGCTTTACGGACTGCGCCATGGGCGGATATTGCCCGCTTGACTATCGTATATTACGAAGTGGCGGCGTACGCCATTTTTATTCCCATACGTCCAATTCCCTGTTTTTATAAAAGTATTTTTTGTCCTTTTCGCCGATTGCGCGGATAACCCGGCAGGGAACGCCGAAGGCAACAACATTTGAGGGTATACTGTTTGTAACGACGCTTCCCGCGCCTATTACCGAATTATTCCCTATGGTTACGCCCGGAAGTATCTGAACCCCTGAACCGATCCAAACATTCCTGCCTATACGCACCGGTAAATTATATACATAATGATTTTCCCGCAGTATCGGCAAGACCGGATGCCCCGATGTGGAAATAACTACATTCGGGGCAATCATGCAGTAATCCCCGATGTAAATATGCTCATCGTCTACAAAGGTTACATTCGAGTTGCAGTAAATGCCTCGCCCGAAATGCACATGACGGCACCCCCAATTCGCGTGTAAGGGTATTTCAATATGACAGCCTTCGCCGATTTCGGCAAACATTTCCTTGAGGATTTCTTGCCGTTTATCCTGTTCCACAGGTCTTGTACGGTTGTATTCATACAGTTTGTCCTGATATTCAAACTGGTTTCCCATAAGCGAAGGATCGTCATAATGGTACGGTAATCCATTTTCTTTCCGTTCTTTATTGGTCATAATTTTTCTTTTTTCCTAATATTACAATTTTATACAATATCTTAAATTCTTTCAATACGTTTATAATATAACGCAATTTCGCATAACAGGATTGTATGCACTACGCCGCCTTACGGCGGCTTGGCTTACGAAAACCGCAGTCGGGGCTGCGCCCCTTTGTGTGGTTTTTCTCCGGCACATTTTGGGCGGGGGTCAATGCTACACATTGCTCTATTACCCGCCCCAAACGTCGCATACAACCAGAACGTTATGCGAAATATTTTAATCCGCAACTTTGTCGTAGCACCGCGCCATCCATGTCGCGGGGAGTTTGTCGGCTAATTATGGATAGATAAAACAATTTTCTATGAGGGGATATATAAAAAATTATACACTTCTATAAAAATCTAAAGATTTGGGATGGTTTTTGAGAAAAAATACTCTTGACAGTTATGTTTTTATGAACTATTATGAAAATATTAGATTTATCGGAGGGAAAAAGGAGTGATTGTATGAAAAAGACTTTTTATAGCCGCGATATCAGTATTTCCGACGAGGAATTTATCAAGAAGATTCTTGAAATTGACGTAGCCGTTTATCCACTTGATATGCAAGGGACGATGGATTCAGTGCTGGGGCGTTACCATGCCAATAAAGATGAATACATTCTGTTGGTAAATGATACAGATGAAATTGTCGGTTATTTGTGCTGTTTTCCAGTGCAGGAGTCTTTTTACAAAGAAATGATTGAGTCTGACCGTGTATTTGATGACAATATAACCCCCGATAAAATCGTGCCGTATATACACGGACAGCCCCATTATTTATTTCTTATTTCTATAGCCGTTAAACCTGACAGCCGTGACGGTGCCGCAAAACTACTTGCACAGGCTTTTGAAGACTTTCTTAATGATAAACGTAAAAACGGTTTCCCTATCATACAGGCGGCATCTTATGCCATGACAGATAAGGGCGCGGCTTTTCTGGATAAAAGCAATTTTTCCTGCAAAAAAAATTACGAAATGGGTTATAAATTATACATCAGGAATTTTATTAGCGACATATATGTTTTCTTTCCTATGAAAAAAGAATCATCTAAAACCGCACTGTCTTCTGAAGTCAGCGATGACTTAAAAGAATTAATCGAACAGATGAATGAAACCAGCAAATACGAATGCACTGGAGGTATCAGCTCCGTAATTGAACGCAGTCCGATAGGAACGGACATAATCGGTATGCGTCCCGATACCTATTCTGATAAAGAATCCGTTACGTACGTTGCCGCCGATATACTGTTGGTAACTCATAATGATTCACCTCTGGCGCTTATCATCTTGTTGTTCAAACGTGCGTTTTTTGATGTCACGATATTGATGGACAATTTATCAACCGAGCATCTTTTGGTCAAGGGTGAAAACGGAGACGAACCCTTGCTTGAGTATTTTGACAGAAAATATACATGTAAAACCACTGGAGCGGCCAGAATTCTTATATGCGCCGCGCAAAAACCAGGGGAAGAAATACTGTCAATTTTCGCGGGAGAGGTGCATAATAGTAGTACGCTGGCAGGATCAACAATTATCGGTGCCGATGGAAATAAAACCACCTATAAACTTCGTCCCGAAATATTTCAACAAGAGTGTAATGAAAACATCGCGCTCTATAACTGGTATGATTGCTACGCTTCAAAACGGGCAGTAATATATGTTCTGCCGTCGATGTGTGAAGGTTCATTTATCGACAGTCTCCAATATGAAACCGCTATGGTATTTATTATGGAACTACTGATGTTTCGTAGCAGCGCAATAGAAAATGCTAATGAACAAGTGGTAACATGTCTTTCCAGAACACAGAATCTAACATTGAAAGACATAGAAAGACTATACAACAGTTTTGGAGAAACACTTGTATTATGGGAAAAACAGAGTTACAAATATGCCGTAGTACAAAAACTCTATGACAATATTGCAAAACGCTTTGAGCTTGAGGCGGAAGAGGAAAGTTTTTACCGGAAACTTGAGCAGGTTGAACATGTAGTTGAACTTCGCCGCAGCCAGAAGAACGAGAAAGACAGTAAGGGAATAAACAAAATTCTGATAGCATTGGCGGGGACTCAAGTCGTATTGGTAGTAACGCAAATAATACTTGCGTTGATTGAGATAATAGACCTGCCTGTATGGATGTGGGTATTGCTTTTGGTACTTTGTATCCTTGTTATGGGCGGTATTCCATTGGTTTTAATGCTCGGAAGGAGGAAGCAGAATGGCTGATATTGTTATAACCTTACAGGAAGGCAAACAGGAAAATATAGAGAAATACCTCTCTATATTTAACGAATGCAAACATGAATCTTACATATCTCACGGCGAGGTACTTTGCGGCAGAGCGACACACAATTTCAAATGGACGGATGACATCCTTGCACAGATGAAAGATGAATTTACGGACGACCTGACCAGCGAGAATTACACCGTGTTAGAAATTTTGCGGTTGGGCGAAATTGCAGGTTTTGCCATTATTGAACTCTACAAGCCGGAAAAAGTAGCGGTGCTGGACGACATCATGATTGCGAAAGATGCACAGGGAAAGGGTATTGGCACAGAAGCACTGCGTCTTATTGAGGCGTATTTGCAAAGTAAAAATTTCGGTATACTGCTTTTAGAAAGCGGTGTCAAAAATAAAGGTGCCCATGAGTTCTTTGAAAAAAACGGATTTACGCAAGTGTCCGTAGAATATGCGAAACGTCTTAAAACATAAAGAAGAAGAAATAATTCTTGACAGACGGTATATGTCATTATACGACAGTTCATGGAACAAAACATCCAATAGTGTCCGTTAATAAAACGTTAGTCCACGTTTTTTGCCGTCCATGTCAAAAAACGATTGGCTGGCGGCGGGCTAAAATACTTCGCATAACCGGCTTGTATGCGTTGCGCCGCCTTACGGCGGTTTTTCTCCGGCACATTTTTTTACGCCCTGAAACCGCTACGCGGTTTCTTTATCGCGGCGGTCAAAACGTCACATACAACCGGAACGTTATGTGCCATAGCGCCAAAATTGGTTAAAAATAATGGAATAAAAAATTATTGTAATATAATTGATAAAAGGTTATTATTGAATATAATAAAATTATGGGAAAGAATTGGAATAACCGTGAGGGTGTAACTCAACTGGACGGCGAAGCGGCTAACATCAACCTGAAAAGCGTCATAGTATGGTATTTGACATACGGCGGACAAGGTACGCCGTCATTTGAGTTTGCGCCGCTTTCAAGTTTTTCGAGCGGCGTTT
>JAIRPH010000142.1 GCA_031257135.1 Spirochaetaceae bacterium | reverse complement strand
GGGCTTATAGCTTTTGCCGTCCAGAACCCGCGCCGTCTATGCCGATGCGCTCTGTATCGAGGTTCCCGAAGCGTTTCGGGTCCTGTTCTTTTTTGAGCATAGTTCCAGCATAGAGCAGGACCTCAAGGCGTCCTTCATTGGACAACTGCCGAAAAACCGCTAAGGTTTTCTCCCGCGTATCAGGCGCAAATATATTCATAATTCATAATATATTATACATAAAAATAAAGTCAAGCGGTTATGCATAGTTCATAGTAATGTTATGTTTTATATACTATACTCAAACTATGGAGATGCACGATAGGCTCATCAGTATTAGGAAAACCTTCAAGATGAATCAGACCGAATTCGCCCAAAAGCTACATCTAACACAATCATTGGTATCGCGGATGGAATCAGGAACCATTCCTATCATTGAGCAGAATATCCAGCTTATTTGTCTCATCTTTCATATCAATGAACGTTGGTTCCGAACCGGCGAAGGAGCGATGTTCAATGAATCGAGAGGACCTCAAGAATTGGAACTATTAGGAATTTTCGATCAACTCAGCATAGAAGGGCAGAATATGATTCTCGAATACGCTCAGTTGCTCTTGAAAAACGAGCGCATTTTCCGTAAAGCTCCCGCAGTCCCAGTCAGCCCGGAATGCTCCTGATTCCCGCTGGCGGGGCGGACGCGGACGCGAAGCCTCAAGTAAACCCGCTGGCTGTACTCGCTGGACTTTGGTGTCAGACACTTTTTTGGTGTCAGACACTTTTCTCTTTTTTTAAAACCCGCGGGCGTTAAACCCGCTGGCGGGAGAGGAGTTCCTTGAGGTACTTGTCGGTGTGGGGTTGCCGTTCCCGTCTCGTGAAAATCCGTAAAAACCGCTTGACGGACTCATGCTCCATGCCGTAATCTTACGTTATGCCTATTGCATATACGGTGCGGGAAGCCTTAGGGTCCGCATCCATGATACGAAAAATGTTTGAAGAAGGAACCCGCCTTAAAAAAAAATACGGACCGGATAAGGTTTTTGATTTTTCGCTGGGAAATCCCGATATAGAACCGCCTCCGGCGTTTCACCGAGTCTTTTTGAAACTTGCCGCGGAAGATAAGAAAGGTTCCCACGGATATATGCCGAACGGCGGATACCCGGAAGTTCGGGATGCCCTAGCCCTCAAAGCAGGCAAAGAGCATGGGGCGAGCCTTAGCGGGTCTCATATCGTTATGTCCGTCGGCGCGGCGGGAGGGCTTAACGTGATTTTCAAAGCCATCCTGAATCCCGGGGATGAAGTGATTGTTTCAAAACCCTACTTCATGGAATACCGAAGCTATATCGGCAATTACGGAGGGCGTATCGTGGAAGCCGATGCCCTGCCGGATTTCAATCTGGACGTTCATGCCGTCAAGGCTCGGCTTTCGGAAAAGACCGCGGCGGTGCTTATCAATTCGCCCCATAACCCTACAGGCAGGATTTATCCCGCCGAGACCATCGGAGCCTTAGCGGACGCGCTGAAAACCCACGGTCAGCAGTGCGGACGCGCGCCTTACTTGATCGCCGATGAACCCTATCGGGATATTGCCTACAACGTTTCGGTTCCGCCGATTCTCTCCGCCTACGCTGAATCTCTGGCAGTTACCTCCTACTCTAAGAGTCTTTCTCTCCCGGGAGAACGGATAGGCTATATCGCGGTAAGTCCGAAAATGCAGGACGCGGAGGAAATGACAAACGCCTTAATCTACGCCACTCGGACATTGGGATTTGTGAACGCCCCGGCGTTGATGCAACGTATAGTGGCGGAACTTACCTTCGCGAAGGTCGATACAGCCGTATACGAGCGGCGGCGGGATGCTTTTAAGCGGATTTTGGACGATGCAGGCATTACCTACGCTGAACCGGAAGGCGCGTTTTATTTGTTCTGCCGCGTTCCGGGCGGAGACGATACGGCTTTTACGGCTCATCTCAAGGAGCATCTTATCTTAGGCGTTCCGGGGAGCGGATTTGGAAGCCCGGGATGGGTGCGTTTTGCCTACTGTGTGGATGAGCGTCATATTCAAGCCGCGGGGGAAGCCTTCAAAAAGGCTATGGAAACGTATCAAATCTGAAGCGGGACTATGGTTTCAGCGGGCTGTCTTGAGGCGATCTTGAATACCCTCTCTGAAGGAGTATTAATCATGGATGAACAGCTTCTGCTTCAAGCGGTCAATCCTAAAGCTCAAACGCTTTTCGGCGTTAGCGGGGACTGTTCGCGTTCTTTGTTAGAAGCCACCCGTTCAATCGAATTGGAGACGCTGGCTCGTCAATCGCTTGAGCGGAACCGCTCGGAGGAACAAGATATAACGCTCTATGCCGCCGGAGAGCAACAGCATTTCCATGTCCGGACCGCGCCTCTTCCGCAGGGGGAAGGGCTGGCGATGTCTCTGGCGGAATTCACGCGTCTGCGTAAGCTGGAACAAGTACGCAAGGACTTTGCCGCTAATGTCTCCCATGAACTGCGGACTCCGATTCAGTTGATCAAGGGATTTGCCGAAACGCTTTTGGATTCGCTCCCGGAAGATACGGAGCGGATTCGTCACTATCTCGGCATAATCTTGAAAAACGCTCAAACTATGGAGCATTTGACTGCGGACCTGCTGACCCTTGTAAGCCTTGAAGAGGGAGACCGTATTCCCTTTGCTATGCAGGAAACGCTGGTATATCCTTTGCTTCAGGAAGCGGCGGACTTGGTGGAACCGGCGGCGCGGAAAAAAAATATAACCCTTTCCCTAAACTGCCCGGCTGACCTCAAAGCGGTTCTCTATGGTCCGTTCATCATTCAAGGAGCGATTAATCTGCTGGACAACGGGGTTAAATATTCGCCTGAAGGCTCCAAAGTCCGGCTTGAAGCTACAGCGCAGGCGGGCGAACTCGTGATTGCCGTGCGGGACAAAGGTATCGGCATCGCTCCCCGCCATTTGAAACGGATTTTCGAGCGTTTTTACCGCGTTGATCCCGCCCGAAGCCGCTCCCACGGAGGCGCGGGCTTAGGGCTTGCCATAGTCCGGCACATCGCCTCGATACACCGGGGCGTTGCTGAAGCGGAAAGCCACGCCGGAGAAGGCTCAATTTTCAGAATACGAATACCCCTAAAATAGATTCATCTGTAGATTTGCCGGCTTTTGCTTGCGCTTCTCCTGATAGTCAGGAACCGCCGATTCAAGGGCGTCGAGAAACCGGCTCCTGCCATACCCGAGATTCCTGCCCTGAAAAACCCGCTTATTCGCGTACGAGAGATATAAGCCCCTTTTGGCGCGAGTCATGGCGACGTAGAGAAGCCGCTTCTCCTCCTCAATCTGATCTTCCGAAACGCCATATACCGTGAAGGGCAGTAACCCTTCCTCCAATGCAGGCACGAAGACGTGTTCAAACTCAAGCCCTTTGGAGGCGTGAATGGTCATAATCCGTACGCCCTCCCGATCAAGCTCAACCCCGCCGGAAGCGCCGCCGACCGATAACGCATCAAGAAACTCCCCAAGATCGCCGTAGAGCGATGCAATGCCGAGTAAGCGGTCCAGAGACTCCCGGACAGCCTCCTCCCGCTGGCGGGATGCCTTCGGGAGGGTCATGCGTTTCCACTGGGTCTCAATCGCTTCCGCCGGCTTTGTATGACCGAGGGCATCCTCGTTCTGCAACGCCTCCCGCAGAGCCTTGAGGAGCGTTGAGATAGGTTCCGCTTCCCACCAGGGCTTTTCTCCAGAGGCGAGGCACGGTATGCCGTAGGTTCCCAGCGCGGCGATAAAAGGCGGGGCTAAGGTCATGGTCCGCAGGAGTATCGCGCAGTCCCTAAGCCCGGCGAGTTCCGGCTCGGCGTCGTCTCCGGCAATCAGCCCGCTGTCGAAGGCAAAAAACGAGGTTCCGCCGATAAGCCGGGCAACCCGGCGGGCAATACCCTCAGCCTCCGCGGATTCGCTGGGATATTCACTGCGGAAAAGCCTCACGGTTTCAGCGGTTCCCCTCAGTTGAGCGTTCATAAGCAGTCCCGCGGCAGTGACGATGCCTTCTCCGCACCGGAAACTCCGGGTCAGCCTGAAGGTTTCCGCTGTAGGATAATCCGTCAAAAAACGGTCGATAAACCGTTTGTCCGCGCCGCGAAAACCGTAAATCGCCTGATTCGGGTCCCCAATGACCCAGAGCATCTGGTTGTCCTGCCCGGAAAAAGCCAAAAACCGTATCAAAAGATACTGAGCAAAGTTCACGTCTTGATACTCATCCACAAAGATCGCGTGAAACCGGTTGCGGTAACGGACGAGGGTCTCAGGATTCCGGGCGAAAAGCCGCGCCGTTTCGGCTATCAGGTCGTCGAAGTCCAGAGAACCCGCGGACCTAAGCTCCTCCCGATACCGGGCGTAGAGCCTTTCCAGTTCGGCGTCGGCTTCGGGAATGTCCATGACTGACACCGCACATTCCCCGGAGATACACTCCTCCGGGGCGGTTTCTCCGGGGGCAAGAAGAAACCGCTTCCGGGTTTCGATATAACTCCCCAAGCCGGATCGCCGATTTCCTGACTCTTCCTGAATCCGCTTTACCAGCGTATCCCGCTGTTCTTCGCTTGCAATCGTGAAATCCGAGGGCAACCCGAGTTGTTCATGCTCTTCCCTAAGAATAGACGCGCAAAGCCCATGAAACGTAGCGGCCGTAACGCCTAAAGCCTCGTCTCCGGCGGTCTGGATAATCCGCTCCCGAAGCGATACCGCCGCCTTTACCGTGAAACTTACCGCGAGAATACCTTTGGGGTCTGTCCCGCGGCGAATCAGATGAGCAATCCGAGCCGCTAAAACCGCGGTTTTGCCCGCGCCGGGTCCCGCGATAATCAGCGCGCAGGCTCCTTCGTAATGAATCGCCCGTTCCTGCTCAGGGTCAGGGACAAAGGGTTTCTCGATCTTTTCGGAGATGCGAGGCGGTTTTTCCCTTTTTTGCGTCTTTTTCGGCTGTTTTTCCCGGACTTTCTCTTTTTCTAAAGAAATTTCCCAAAGCTGATGATTTTTTTCCACTCCCGGCTTAGACGGAAATGCCCGGATAATCCCGTATTCCCCGTCATACCCGGGGGTGATTGACACCGTTCCCTGACGCATCCGCGCTATCCCTTGTGCAAGCAGTTCCCCGGAGACTCCGGGACACCGGAGGCGTTCAAGGTCCCGTATCGGCGCGTCCCGCAGGATGAATAGTTCGCTCGCGGTTTCGGTGAGGGCGGTATACGCGGACTCGACTTTCTTAGCGGCTGAACCGGTTTCAAGAAGCTCGCCTAACAGCTCTTTCAGCGGAATAAGCGAATAATAGGGACGCCGGTTTGTTTCAGCCTCTCCCGGAATGTACGGAGCGGTTTCGTCAACCGGACGATCCGCCAGCTCAAGCACTCGGCTCATCACGCCCTGAGTCAAAGGCTTATGACATACCGGACATATTCCCTTAGCCTCCAGCGTCTCCTCCGGCGTGAGACATACGCCGCATTTCCGGTGACCGTCGTAATGATATTTCCCTTCCTGCGGGAAAAACTCGATAGTTTCCGCGACGTTCCCGCGATTGCCCTCAAGACGCAGAGCCTCCCGCAGAGCCGGCAGTGACAATCCCTCTTCCAGATCGAAAACCGTAGCTTCCCGCCCAAGTTTTTCCGGGGAATGAGCGTCAGAGTTGGAAATGATAACAAACCGATCCAGAGACGCTAAAGCCCAGTTCATCGGCGGATTCGAGGAAAGTCCGGTTTCTACCGCGGTAATGTACGGCGCCAGATCGCCGTAACACTCGTCAATAGCGTCGAATCCCGACTTCGCCCCCAGCGCGGAAAACCAGGGCGTCCAGATGTGCGCGGGTATGAGAACCGACCGTTCATCCGTATCAAGGAGCATAGCAAGGATGTCCCTTGAATCCGCGCCGAGAATAGGTCTGCCGTCGGCTGAAATCGTGCCGACCCGCTCCAGCTTAGTCTGAAAAGCCGCGGCCGACTTAAAATCCGGCAGAATTACCAGATGATGCACTTTTCGGGTCTTATCTTTTTTTTTGTATATGGTACTGATTTCTCCGGTCAGGACAAAACGAGGAACCCTTTCCGGCGCGCCTCCGGATGAAAAACCCTCTGCTTGGGCAGGTCCCGCATTAAAGGCATCCCGCGCCGCGCTCCCCAAGGTATACAGTCCGTCTTCGGCGTCGTCCAACTGGTCCCGCAGTTCCCTGAGCCATGCCGGATGAGTGCAATCTCCGGTTCCCACAAGGTCTAAGCCCTTAATCTTAGCCCACCGCTCAAGATACGGCGGCGTCAGCTTAGGGCTGGTAGCTCTGGAATAGGGCGAATGGATATGTAAATCCGCAACGATACGCATAGGCACAGTATACCAAAAGATACGCCCGACAAGAAGCCCTTAGCAGGCAGTTTGCTCGAAACAGGGTGTCAGACACGGGCAGGGCGTGGTGTCAGACACACCACGATGGGCTTGCTTACGCATCGTTGACTAAGTTTTTCATAATATACTCTCTGCGTTCCGGGGTATTTTTACCCATGTAGAAGGTCAAGACTTCTGGGATCAGCTTGATCGCCTGTACTGCCACTGGCACCAGCCGCATATCCGCGCCGATAAAAGGCTTAAACTCGCTGGGGCTGATCTCGCCAAGCCCTTTAAAGCGGGTGACTTCGCTTTGAGTCCCAAGAGCTTTTACGGCTTCGTCCCGTTCTTTTTCGCTGTAGCAATATCGGGTTTCTTTTTTAGTCCGCACCCGAAAAAGGGGCGTTTCCAAAATAAACACCCGCCCGGCCGTAACGAGTTCCTCAAAATAGGACAGAAAAAAGGTCATCAGCAAGTTGCGGATGTGAAATCCGTCGAAGTCAGCGTCAGTGGCGATGACGATGCGGGCGTACCGGAGACCGGAAATATCGTTTTCAATGCCCAGAGCCATCATCATGTTGTACAGCTCTTCGTTTTTGTAGATAGACGCCCGTTTTTTGCCGTACATATTCTCGATTTTTCCGCGGATAGCGAAGATCGCTTGAGTCATCACGTCCCGGCTCGATACCAAAGAGCCGGCCGCGGAATCTCCCTCGGTAATGAAGATCGTGGCGGCTTCGCCGTGCAGTCCGTCTTCAAGGTGATATTTGCAGTCTTTGAGCTTCGGGATTTTCAGCGCGATTTTTCTCGCCGCTTCGCGGGCTTCTTTCTTCACTTCGTTCAGCTCGGTCCTGAGGCTTTCATTGGAGACGATCTTCTGCTCCAGCTTCTTGCCGGCTTCCTGATTTTTGAACAGCCAGTCTTCAACGGCCGCTTTCGTTTCCTGCACGATCCATCCTCGGACGTCGGTATTGCCCAGCTTGTTTTTCGTCTGGCTCTCGAAAACCGGATTTTTCAGCTTCACCGCCGCGGCCGCTATGGTACCTTCCCGAATATCCTCGCTTCGGTAGTCTTTCTTAAAATACGCCTGAATACCCTTCAAAAAACCTTCTTTGAACGCCGAAAGATGGGTCCCGCCGTCGCTGGTGTACTGACCGTTGACAAAGGAAAAATACTCTTCCCCGTAGTTGTTGGTGTGAGTAAAGGCGAATTCGAGATGGTCGCCCTTGTAGTACCCAATGGGATACAGCCCTTCCGCGCCGGTCTGCTCGGCAAGGAGGTCGAACAGGCCCCGCTCTGAAAAGAAGTCTTTACCGTTCAGCGAGAGGGTAAGCCCGGTATTGAGGTACGCGTAGTTCCGAATCCGCTTTTCGATGAATTCCAGATTGAATTGATACTTCTCGAAAATAGCGGCGTCTGGGGTGAACTCAACGTAGGTGCCGTCTCGTTGCGGCTCTTTGAGGTTTTCCTGCTTGCTGATTTGCAGAACCCCTCGTTCAAATACCGCTTCGGCGTACTGGCCGTCTCTGAAAGCGGTCACCTTGAAGCGCGAGGAGAGCGCGTTGACCGCCTTTGTGCCGACGCCGTTGAGTCCAACAGAGAACTGAAACACTTCGTCGTTATATTTCGCGCCGGTATTGATGACCGAGACGCACTCTACCAGCTTTCCCAGCGGGATGCCTCGTCCGTAATCTCTGACTTTAGCGGTTCCCGCTTGTATCTCAATCTCGATGCGGGTGCCGTTGCCCATGATGTACTCATCGACGCCGTTGTCGATGATCTCTTTGAGAAGCACATAGATACCGTCGTCCGGGCTTGACCCGTCCCCGAGCTTGCCGATATACATCCCGGTCCTTAGACGGATATGCTCCAGCGATGAAAGGGTCTTAATCTTCGATTCGTCATACACCGCCGGTCCCTGCGCCTTAGCCTCGGGGGACGCCGCAGGACGCTGAGGGCTTTTCTCCAGCCCAGCCGCCGTTATCTCCAGCCCGAGTAGCAAGTCGTCGGCGTTTTTTTTCGCTTTCGCTTTTACCGTTTTTCCCTCCGGCTTCTTTACCGGCGTTTTTTTTGTTGGTTTCCGCTCATTCCGCTTAGTCTTAGATGCCATATTTTCTATATACTCTTTTTTATGATTCTACGCTACTCCTCTGATCGCCGAAACCCGTCAGCCGGGAACGTTTCCCTCTGTCCTATTGCCCGCGGAATATCTCTTAGTATAGACCAGTCTTACCCGGCGCTTCTCTGCCGAAATGATTCTATGCGCTTCGTCGACTTAGTGTCTGACACCATAGCCGTCAAGCTAATGATAGACACCAAGCCGTTGGATGGTTATCGGTATGGTATCATTGCTATGTCTGGCACCGAGTATCACATTCCTACCCGCGCTGATCATATCGGCGTCAGAGTATTGATTCCGGCAAACAGCGTCGCGGGGTCCGCAAGGCTGTCGATAAGCCCGAAAATCCGCCTCAGCCGGTGAAACAGTCCGCCGAACCGCCAATGTTCCGGTTTTTTCACCAACTTCGCCTTTACCGGATTCTCATCAATGTACTCAGATACCTTCGCAAAGTCCTGCTCATCCTTGATTATCCGGGAAAAGAATCGCTCTCCCCATAAATGCCCCTTGGTTTCATGCTTCTTATTCCACCATTTAGCGAAGTTGCACTTAATCCACTGCATGATCTTAGACAAAGATACACCGGGTCCGGGCTTAATGAGGAAATGAATGTGGTTGTCCATGACGGTAAAATTCCATAACGTAAAGGAAAACCGTCCTTTCGCCTTAGCCACGAAATTTAGAAAGCCTTCTTTGAACTCCGGATCCCGTATCGCCGGAGCGTCGTGGTCGATTTTTGAGGTAACATGATATGTCGCCCCTTCAGCAAGTATTCGTAAACTTCTCATACCTCTTATATGCAGTCAACAAATACTTTTGCTTCTATCTACACTAGGTGTCAGTCATATTATCGCCGGAGGAAAAACACCGGATTCTTCCTATAGTGGCTATACTGGTGTCAGTCATATTGTGAAGTCTTTGCTATGACCTTCCGATAAATAAGGCAGTAAGCAAAAGGGGATACTATGGGCTATGTTATGGGAATCGATGTAGGAGGCACCAAAACCGCTTTGGGGCTTTTCGATGAGAACAAAAGGCTCATCGCCGAGAGCCGTATTGCCTCGGACCCGGACTTGCCGGCGGAAGAGTTTTTCGACGTATTGATACGACATATAAAAGACCTGCTGAATCGGGAATCTATGCTTCTTGAACAGGTTGCAGGTATTGGACTTGGGATGCCGTCTTTTATTATTTTTGAACAGGGCTATATCGTCAAAACGAGCAATCTGGCACATATTCATGATTTTCCCGCCCGATCTTACCTGAGCCAGCGGCTTGGCGTACCGGTTTTTTTGGATAACGATACTCATCTTGCGGCATTGGCTGAACATCGGTATGGAGCTGGACAAGGCTATCCGAATATGCTCTATTGTACCTTGAGTACCGGCGTCGGTTCAGGGATAATCATTAACGGGAAACTGTTCAGGGGCAGTTACGGCTGGGCAGGGGAAAGCGGACATACGATTGTCACCCCCGGCGAGGGCATTCTCTGCGGGTGCGGCAACCGGGGATGCCTCATGTCTTGGTGTTCCGGCTCTATGATTGTTAAACATATCCGGCTTTGGATAGAACAAGGAGAAAAAACCATTATGACCGAACTGGCTGGAAGCCTTGACCACATCGACTGTTTTCATGTGGAACAGGCATATAACCGAGGGGACGCTATGGCGGTAAAGGCGGTAGATCAGATGTCTCGGTATCTGGGACTTTGGCTGTACAATCTCTATGTTACGTTTAACATCAACTGTTTTGTATTAGGAGGCGGACTGCTCAAGATGGGGGATATGCTTCTTGAACCGATACGCCGGGCTTTCGACGGATACAACCGCGATTCAAGTCCGGTATATATTAAGATTTCCTCGTTAGGAGACCGTTTCGGCATAGTCGGAGCGGCGGAATTGATTTTTGAACAGCAGGCAGGAATTATCGCATGAATTATTTAAGTCCTCACCAGTCGTATTTCGGCGAACTTACTCCGCGGATGAGGAATTTTCGGGAAAATCTGCTTAACGCAAAGCCTTATGTGTGTATCGAGCGGGCTAAGATTACCACTGACACCTATCGCTTGAACATGGATCAGCCTATGGTACTGCGCCGGGCGTTGATGTACAAAAACGTGCTTGAGGGCATGAGCATCTTCATCGAACCGGAGACGCTTTTGGCGGGGAATCATGCTTCCGGCAACCGGTCTGCGCCGATATTCCCGGAATACGCCATAGACTGGGTTATCGCTGAACTCGATGAATTTGAAAAGCGGGCGGAAGACCGGTTTTACATCGCTGAAGAAGCCAAGAGGGTTCTGCGGGAAATCGCCGTTTTTTGGGAACATAATACGGTGAAAGATCGGGGATTAGCCGCTATGCCGGCTTCCGCGAAGATTTTTTACGACTTGGGAATCATAAAAGACGAGGGAAACATCGCGTCAGGAGACGCCCATATAGCGGTGAACTATCCCCGGGTGCTTCAGCGAGGCTTACGGGAATATCAGGAGCGGGCTAAGGAAAAACTGTGCGCCTTAGACCTCACGGATTACCGGAATCTGACGAAATCTTATTTTTATCGGGCGGTGATCATCGTGATAGACGCTACGGTAAGTTTTGCCCGGCGTTATGCGATTCTCGCTCATAATCAGGCTATTGACGAGAAAGACCCGTCTCGCAAAGCCGAGCTGGAAAAAATGAGCCGGGTCCTCAATAAGGTTCCTTACGAACCGGCGGGAACCTTTTACGAAGCGGTTCAATCCCTCTGGCTGATACATTTATGCCTGCAAATCGAAAGCAACGGACATTCCCTCTCTTACGGACGGCTGGATCAGTATCTCTATCCTTTCTATGACCGGGACATCAAGGCTGGAATACTCGCCGAGGAACAAGGATGCGAAATCCTTGCTAATCTATGGCTCAAGACCTTTTCTATCAACAAGATTAGGAGCTGGAATCATACCCGCTTTTGCGCGGGAAGCCCGCTGTATCAGAATGTTACCATCGGAGGGCAGTTCCTCGATGCGAAACGGCAAGCCCTCAACGGCGTAAATCCGCTGTCCTATCTCATTCTGAAGAGCGTAGCTCAGACCAAGCTCCCTCAACCGAACCTGACGGTACGGTATCATAAGGGGCTTGAAGACCGGTTTATGCAGGAATGTATCGAAATGGTGCGCCTCGGATTCGGGATGCCCGCGTTTAACAGCGATGAGGTGATTATCCCGTCGCTTATCGGCAAAGGGGTAAAACCGGAAGACGCCTATAACTACAGCGCCATCGGGTGCGTGGAAGTGGCGGTTCCGGGCAAGTGGGGCTATCGCTGTACCGGCATGAGTTTTCTCAACTTTCCTAAGTCTCTGCTTATCGCGCTGAATAACGGCGTTGATCCCAAAACCGGAACCCTCGTCTGCGAAGGAACCGGGCATTTTCGGGATATGCGTTCTTTTGACGAGGTAATGCAGGCGTGGGAGCGGGTTATCAGGGAAATGACCCGGCAGTGCGTGATCATCGATTCCGCGGTAGATACGGTTCTCGAGCGGGACACCGCGGATGTGCTGTGTTCCGCGCTCTGCGAGGACTGCATCGACCGAGGGCTTACCCTCAAAGAAGGCGGGGCGGTATACGATTTTATCAGCGACCTGCAAATCGGGATCGCCAATCTTGCGGATTCTCTGGCGGCGATTAAGAAATGCGTCTTTGAAGATGCATCGGTAAGCCCGGAAGACCTCTGGAAAGCCCTTGAAAAAAACTATGAAGGTCCTAAAAACGAGCGGATTCGGCAACTGCTTTTGAAGGCGCCTAAGTACGGCAACGACGATGATTATGTGGATTCTCTGATCCGCAAGGCTTACGATATTTACATCGACGAGATGAAAAAGTATCATAATACCCGATACGGACGCGGTCCCATAGGAGGAAGATATTATGCCGGAACCTCTTCGGTTTCCGCCAATGTTCCCCAAGGCGTCAGTACCGGAGCTACTCCGGATGGGCGGAAAGCCGGAGAACCCTTAGCCGACGGCTGTTCTCCGGCTCACGGCATGGATCGGAACGGTCCTACTGCGGTGTTTAAGACCGTATCCAAATTGCCGACGCAGGAAATTACCGGCGGAGTACAGCTTAACCAGAAGCTGACCCCGCAGATGCTGGAAAAACCAGAGGATCAGCGCAAGCTGATTGCCTTGACCCGGGGATTCTTTAACCGGCTTCAGGGGTTTCACGTTCAATTTAACGTGGTTTCACGAGAAACGCTTTTAGACGCTCAACAACGCCCAGAAGCGCATCGGGACCTGATTGTACGGGTAGCGGGATACAGCGCGTTTTTTACCATGCTTTCCCGAGAAACTCAGGACGATATTATAAAACGAACCGAACAGGTATTATAAACCGCAGGCGGGCGTTCCAGCGGTTAATCTACCTTGAACTTTGAGATTTCGCTTACCAGCGTATCGATATGTTCTTTATTGTCGTTGCTGAGATTGTTAACCCGATCTATTGCGGTATTAACCTGATTTGCGCCTTTGGACATCTCGGTTACGCCGTTTGAAACCTCCGCGGTGAGGCTTTCGAGGTTTTCGCTTTCACCGATGATTTTTTTACTGCCTTTCAGCATATCCGCGGATCCGTCCCTCACCTGCTGAGTAATGTCGTTGAGCCGGGCAATCACTTCAAGCACCTGCTGTCCGCCGGACTGCTGTTCTTCCATCGCGTTTCTGATGTTTTCTTCCTGCTCTGACACTACTTTGACCTCGGAATCAATCGCTTCAAACCGGTTCAGCACCGCGTCGGTAGATTCCATGATTTTATCAATAGAATTCTTTATTTTTTTGAGTACCTCTGCAATCGTATTGGACTGTTCTCCAGAGGATTCCGCGAGTTTGCGGATTTCATCAGCTACGACCGCGAAGCCTTTTCCAGATTCTCCGGCGTGGGCGGCTTCGATAGCCGCGTTCATGGAAAGCAGATTCGTCTGACTGGCGATGTTTTCCATTACCGCGGTGATCTCCAAAAGCCCTTCCGATTCTTTCGCGATGTCTTGAATGTCTGAGGAAACTTCCTGCAAACTTGAATGTCCCAGCTCCGAGGCGTTGGCAAGATGTTTAACGTTTTCTACATTGTGAACCAGCGTTTGGGTAACTGAGGTAATGTTGGCGATCATCTGCTGAATTGCCGAGGAGGAATGGGCGATATTGGAACTCTGATTTTCAATATGCTCGTTGAGCTTCTCGATGCTCTTGGTAATATCCTGCATGGTGGAGTTCGTTTCATTAACGCTTCCCGCCTGATTCCGCACTTGTCCGTTGATGCTTTGAATATTAGTGCTGATCTGGTTCATTGCCGCCGCGGTATTAGTCATATTCACGGACAGTTCCGTACCGATATCAGCGAGGGAAACCGACTGTTGCTTAATGATAACGATAAGACTGCGTATCTTTTCCAGCGTGAGATTAAAGTAATGCGCCATATCGCCGATTTCGTCTTTAGAGGTTAGATTGATCCGCTTGGTGAGGTCTCCTTCGCCTTCGGAGATATCTTTGAGCATCAAAATAACCCCTAGAATAGGTTTGACGATGCTGGTCGCCAGTATAAAACTAATGCCCGCGGTTATGATAATCGCGATAACCGCAAGGATTATCGTAAAATTGGTCATTTGATATACCGGTCGTAGCACGGTTTTCACCGGAACCGACGCGACAGCGGTCAGCGCGTTAGGAGCTTCTCCTACTCTGAAGGGAAAGCTCACCACTTCCTGACCGTTATGCTCAAAAAGGATATCTTTTCCGCTTTTCAGCGAATCGGCGACTTTAGCGACTCCTTCCGCGCCGAAAATGTTAGTAAATCCCTGCTGTAACCCCGCGCCTATCAAGGATTGATTTTCATGGGCTATAGCGATGCCTCCGTTGGAGAACACCATTATCCGGCCTGTCTCGAAAGGCTTAATCTGCGTCACCGACTGAAGCACGGATAAATCCACATCGATCCCGACAAGTCCTACGGGCTGTTGATCGGCATTCAGCACCGGAGCGGCAACGCTGATAATATACGCCTGTTTTCCATTAACGGTCTGGTTGAAAGGTTCGCTTAGAAACTCTTGCTTGGTAAGCCCGTCGAGAAGCCTCTGGGCGTTAGGATAGGTTTGAGCCTCCAGTTTGCCGTTAGCTCTCGTGTACATCGACAGGTACTGCCCCAAGTCCGCGTCCAACTCGTCCAATGCGTTGGGCTTCCAGAGGGTGTAGATGCTGACAAAATGAGGATTCGCATTGAGCAAACCATAGAGCATATCGTCATACCGAGTGCGTCTATCAGTATACTCAATCATATCATAGTTTCCCATGATGTTAGCCGTAGTCCGAGCGGCGTACAGATATTGTTCACACCGCCGCTGAATATCCATAGCTGTTTTCCCCGCGATATTCGTCAGGTTTTCCGTGCCGGTATTCGTTTGGTGCTTACTAGATTGGGTTAACGTAATGACCGATATAGTAGCAACAACTATTGCCGTAAGAAGACTAACGATGACCGATAATTTGATGCGTAATTTCACAACATCCTCCTTGAACCGCATACCGGTATAAATTTTTAATGCTTTCCATAATATGAATTATCGTATACCTTGTCTAGTAAGATAACCAGAGATTTATTTTAGAAAAACATAAAACTAGGTATTTTTTAAGGTTTTACGTTACTTTATTAACATATTCGGCGTCGGCGGCTTCCTGCGTCTTAAAAGCAAAACCGCCGGAAACCGGCGGCTTGTAAAACTGCTGGGAACAATAGAATCCTTACTTCTTTGCGGGCGCGGCGGCGGGCTTTGCGGCGGGCGCGGGCGCGGCGGCGGCGACTGCCTTCCAGTCCTTATCTACATCGCCGGCTTTCGCCGCTTTTGCGGCTTTTAAGATGTCCACTGTTTTCGGAGCGGCTTTACTGACGTCCATTTCCCAAACGCCTTTTTTGTCCACTACAACCGTTTTTCCCTTACCATCGATGGCGTATTGGATACTAAAGGGTCCGTCGTTATTATTGGTAAGCCGGACGACCTTTTTCGCGCTGTCATACTCGATGGTGCAATTTTCCTTGGTAATGCTCTGCGCCATGAGGACCCCAGATACTGCTAAGGACAATACTAAAACGCCTAAAAGCTTTCTCATTGCAAACTCCTTGAAAGAGAATAAGATATTTTCAGTATACTAAGCCGTTTGTTATTATGTCAAGATATGTTCAATAAAACTAGACTGCTTTTTAAAAACAGTAATAAAACTATTTAAAACAGCAATGTATAGATATTGCAGACGCCCTGCTTATTACGGTATAGTCATGCTATGGCTAAAGAAGTACGGGAAATCATCGAGCGGGTGCAGGTCTTGCGGGAAATCGAGGAACTGTCTCAGGAGGCTCTGGCGAAGGAGCTGGGCTTCGATCCGGAGGAGTATCGGAAATGGGAAGCCGGGGAAACGGATTTCCCAGTAGGCGCATTGGTAGAGATAGCCGTCCGGTTTAAGGTGGACCTTACCGAGCTTATCAGCGGTAAAACCCCTAAGCTGAAAACTTTCTGCCTTACCCGCGCCGGAAACGCCCCGGAAGTAAGCCGGAGGCCTATGTATACCTATTGGAATCTTGCCTATAATTTTCACCGCAAAAAAGCGGAGCCTTTTTTGGTGGAAGCTCAGGCGGATACGGAGTCTAAGCCTCTGAGCCTCAACACGCATCCGGGGCAGGAATTCGACTATGTGCTTGAAGGGCGGCTTCTTATCTCGGTAGGCGGGCATGAGATGGAACTTGGTCCCGGAGACTGCATCTACTATGATTCCAATGAACTTCACGGCATGAAAGCCGTAGGCGGACAGCGGACCCGATTTTTAGCGTTTGTTTTTTAGGTTTTTTGAGGAGCTTCTATGCTGGAACGATATGTATCTCGTCTTGATTTTGATTCATATACTGACTTTTACGATAATTTTTCGCTTACCATCCCGGAGTCCTTTAATTTCGCCTACGATGTAATTGACGAGCTTGCAGTGTCTCGTCCGGCGGATCAGGCGCTTCTTTGGTGCGACGAGCGGGGAGCCGAGGCGTCCTTTACCTATCAGGATATGAAACGCCTTTCGGATCAGGCGGCAAACGCGCTGACCGTCGCAGGCATTGGAAAAGGCGATCCGGTTATGCTCATCCTCCAGCGGCGGTGGGAGTATTGGCCCATCCTGCTGGCGCTTCACAAGATCGGAGCGGTTGCAGTTCCGGCAACCCATCTGCTCACCGCCAAAGATATACGCTACCGGTGCGAAGCCGCGGATCTCGCGGGGATTATCTGCGTAGACGACGAGGCGGTTATCCGGCGCGTCGATGAAGCGTCCGCCGGACTTGAAGAAAACCCTAAAACCAAAGGAATCCTCCGGTATAAAGCCTTTGTCCGGTCTGTACATACCCGGGAAAGCGTCTGTATTCCCTCATGGGCGGATTTTAAAGCGGAGATGGAAAAAGCCGCTCCCGTATTTGCCCGTCCGCCGAGGGTAAACGCCAATGAAGACAGTATGCTTCTCTACTTCACCTCTGGCACCACGGGGATGCCTAAGATGGTGCGCCATGATTTTGCGTATCCTTTGGGACATATTCTCACGGCGCGCTATTGGCAGAGCGTTCAGCCCGGGGGACTGCATCTCACCGTAGCGGAAACCGGATGGGCAAAAGCCGCTTGGGGGAAAATCTACGGGCAATGGCTTTGCGGTTCTGCGGTCTTCGTCTATGATTTCGACCGGTTTATTCCTGCGGCTATGCTGGAAATCATCGCCAAATACCGGATAACCACGTTTTGCGCGCCGCCGACTATCTATCGTTTCTTTATTAAGGAAGATTTGCGTAAGTACGACTTTTCCGCTTTAAAGCAGTGCGCGGTAGCCGGAGAGCCGCTTAACCCGGAGATTTACGAGCAGTTTAAGGCGGCTACCGGGATTTCTCTTAGAGAAGCCTACGGGCAGACTGAACTTACCGTGGCGATGGCATCCTTTCCCTGGCTGAAGCCGAAGCCCGGTTCTATGGGCAAGCCTTCTCCGGGCTACGAGGTCGATCTCCTGCGGGAAGACGGTTCCTCCTGCGATATGGGCGAGGAAGGGCAGATCGCGATTCGGACGGATACGCGGAAACCTGCGGGTATGTTCGGCGGGTACTATCGGGATGAGGCTCTTACCGAAAGCGTCTGGCGGGACGGGGTCTATTACACCGGAGATATGGCTTGGCGGGACGAAGACGGCTATTACTGGTTTGTGGGACGGGCTGACGACGTGATTAAGAGTTCCGGGTATCGGATAGGACCCTTTGAGGTGGAAAGCGTTTTGCTTGAACATCCGGCGGTTCTGGAATGCGCTATTACCGGCGTCCCGGACCCTGATCGGGGAACTGCGGTTAAGGCTACGATAGTTCTCGCTAAGGGCTGGACTCCGGGGGACGAACTCAAACGGGAACTGCAAAATCATGTGAAAAAAAATACCGCTCCCTATAAATATCCGCGGATTGTAGAATTCGTTGCAGAGCTTCCCAAGACCATCAGCGGCAAGATACGCCGAGTTCAGATTCGGGAAGAGGATCGGAGATAATATGCGTGAACAAGGAGAATCGGGAGCCGCCGTTGCAGAAACGCCGGCTCCCGCGGCTGAAAGACCTGCGCCGGAGCCGGCATCGGAACGCCGGAATACCACAGAAGAAAAAAGCCTTTCCCGAAAGACCGCCCGCCTTTCCCCTCTGAAACAAGCGGTAATTTGGGCGGAAATTCTAGGAACGCCGAAAGGCTTATCGTAACGCCGGCGGCTGGAAGCGTATCGGCGTTTTTGTCTGTATATACTCGGCGTTACCAGTTATTGCCGGAATATCCGCCGGACCCGCGTTCGCGGCGGGGTTTATCCATAGCTTCATTGACCCGAAGCTGGCGACCCTCAAATTCGCGACCGTTAGTGCCTGCGATGGCGGCGCTCGCTTCTTCATCGGTCCCCATTTCGATAAAGCCGAATCCTTTAGAATTGCCGGTTTCGCGATCAAAAATGATCTTGGCGGAAGCGACACTGCCGAATCCGGAAAACAGAGTGCGAAGTCCGTCTTCGGTGGTGTTGTACGAGAGATTACCGACATACAATTTCTTGGCCATTGAGAAAATTCCTTCACCCGGATAGACGGTTAGTCCGCGGCGTCCGGGCGTACGCTGTTATTCACGCCCATTAACATGAGCGACTCCTATCTCCTTAGGGGAACAATTCCCTCTGAAGACAACGGGATGCAAAATAATAACTGAGGATCGAGGGAAACATTCGGAAGAGAAAAGCAGAACCCTGAAATTTTTGAAAACCATACAAATACTCAAAAAATTTATCCTAAGTCTCGAAAAGAATATCCTGATTTTCAGAGCGCGTCAAGGGGCGTTTCCGGTAAAAAGCGATTTTACCGCGGATTTTATATCTTTTACAGCAATTACTTCTCCTGAAGATTCCGGCGGGTCCGTCCACGGCGCGAGAAAGCCCTCGAAGCCGAGGCTTCGGGCGGTTTTGATTCGTCCCGAAAGCCGCTTGATAGGACGGACTTCGCCGGCAAGAGACAGCTCTCCGGCGATGGCGGTCCGCGGGGGAAGCGGAATACCGGTGCGCGCCGAATAGAGCGCGCCAGCAAGGGCAAGCTCTAGGCCGACCTCGGTAATCCGGATGCCTCCGGCGACGTTGACGTAGATGTCCTGATCTGACAGGCGTAAGTTGAGATGCTTTTCCAAAATCGCCGCTACTCTTGAGACTCGGGCGGAATCGATGCGATCCGAAAAGACTCGGCTCATGGCGCCTTTTGCAGGGACCGTCAACGCCTGAATCTCTACCAGCAGAGTCCGGGTGCCTTCAAGTGTCGCCGCGGTGGCGACTCCGGGCGGCAGGTCTCCTTCGCGGGCGACAAGAAACAGCAGTGACGGGTCTTCTACCATCGTAAGCCCTTGTTCTCCCATCATAAAAATCCCGATTTCATCTACCGAGCCGAACCGGTTTTTCGCCGCCCGCAGAAACCGGCTGTCTCCGTCGGTCTGTTCAAAGTACAGCACCGTATCTACCATGTGTTCCAGCGTCTTAGGTCCCGAAATCACCCCTTCTTTGGTAACGTGAGCGACCAGAAACAGCGCGGCATCATGCTCTTTCACCCAAGAGATAAGCTCGTAGGAACAAAACTTCATCTGATTCACCGTGCCGGGTATGAATCCCGCCTCGTCGGTATGCAGAGTCTGAACCGAATCCGCTATAACTATTACCGGCTTCACGGCTTCTAGGATAAGCTCGATGTCCTCAAGCCGTCCGGTACAGCAAATCTCGATGCGGTCGCCCTTGAGTCCCAAGCGGTCCGCCCGCATCCGCACCTGACCCGCTGATTCCTCCCCGGAAATATACAGAATCCTTCCCTTTGTCTCCGACGCTCCCGCGGCTTGCAATAATAAAGTAGATTTTCCGATTCCCGGCTCTCCTCCCACGAGGATTGCCGACCGTTTCATAATGCCTCCGCCCAGCACGCGGTCAAGTTCAGGGATGCCGCTGGAAATCCGGATTCCCGTTTGAGGGTCTACCGAAGACAGCGGGAAATACTGCGGACCGCCGTCGGAGCGTCCTCTGCCGCCGGCGAAGCTCCCGCCCCCGCTTTGCCCTGCCGCCGGCGTCTCGATAAGCGTGTTCCATTCGCCGCAATTCGGACAACGCCCCAGCCATTTGGCTTCCTCATGTCCGCAGGCGGAACACTTAAATATAAAGGATTTCTGCTTCTTCATCTTTTTGAGGCTTTTTTATAGAGTAGCCTAAACATAAGCCTTCCGCAAGGGCTGGCGGGAAAACTTTGGTGTCAGACATCTGATCGGGCGCGAGCGATAAGGGGTCAAGGGTCAAAGGCGAGGAGGAAAGATACGCCTGATTCCTGCGCCCTAGCCTGCGAGTGTCTGACACCCGGCAATGGCTTAACCCGGACGTGTTTTTGCGGGCGCAGGCGGGCGCGGGGGCGAGTTCTATCTGATTGTTTTCTTCTATAAATAGTAGGTCTAGTAAATCACGGGACTTCAGCCGCCGCCGTGAGAATTATCACAATTCGAGCTTATTTTAAAAAAACAAAAAAAAGGCTAAAGTCTTTTAAGCCGATGCCGATAATAACGCAACAGCGGAAAGGAAACGCGGAATCTTTCGGCGGAGCGGTCCTTATTTTAAGATGTTTTTTCTATAAACCCTGATAATTTTTTTCCGATACTGAAATTGTTGGGGTTGACGTGAAAAATAATCAAAGCGTTAAAAAAAATAAAAAAATAAAAAAAAATTTTAAACCCCCTCAAATTCCTCTTGACGAAAAATCAGAGGCTTGCTATATTGCTATTAGTATTTTATAAGTTTTTTATTTTTGGTGGATATGGTACAACGGTTTAGAGGTATACAGAGAAAATTTTCTCTTAGGATACGCAGGTACAAAAGTACGGCTGAGGTTAGGTGTTTCCCGAAGTTTGATGCGCTCAAAACACTTGCTCTCACTCTTTTTTCTTTGCAAAAAGTTCCGGCTCTCTACTTTAAAAGGAGGGGTCGGCTTTTTTATAATCCTGCCCGTACGGGTAGGTTTACCTTAACCTTCAAAAGATCTCCGAAGGGAGCGAATTATACGACGGTCCGTATAGTTTGATGCCTTTTCGGTGATCCAAACAGGAGTTTTTCTATTATGAAGAAGCTAATCTTCATGCTGGTCGCTCTCAGCTTCTCCGCAGTTCTGTGGGGACAAGCCGTAACCGATCAGTCGTTCCTTGACGGAAGGCGGACTTTTATTGGAGAGCCCTTGGGAACCATAGCCCAAGCAGGAGGGACTTCCGTTTCTACGTCCGGCGGACAGTCAAACGCGGTCAATCAGCACCTGAATGCTCAGTCCCAAGCTGAGGAGCAGGGTATTGATTTTTCAGACAATACCAATGCGGGCATCCTGAACCGGCTCAAGTTCCTTGAATACCTTCATGGTCTTCAGACAGGTACGCCGGCGCCGGGCGTAGCTACCCAGGGCTTTATTCCTCAGCAAGTGGGCGACGGTCAGGTTATCATCATCGGGTATACCGGAACTGCAAAAGAGAATCTGGTTATTCCTCCCCAGCTTTCCGAAAAAAACATCTCCGGTACGGTAGTTGGTATCGGTCCGGGCGCGCTTGCTAACCTTCAGTTGAAGGGGAGTATCACCATTCCTGATACCGTTACGTTTATTAATGCGGAAGCCTTCGCTAATAACGAGCTGACCAGCGTTGATATTCCTACCAGCGTCACTGAAATACAGAATGGGGCGTTCTCCAATAATCGGTTGGCGACTGTGTCAATTCCGAACAGCATCAATATTCTTACCTACGGCGTGTTTTCTAACAATTTACTTACATCAGTAGCTATCCCGAACACAATCGAGACTATTCAACATCATGCTTTTTCTAATAACAGACTCCAGCGTCTGGATGTTCCTTCTAGCGTTAAGCAGATCGATAACAGCGCGTTCGAGAATAACAAGCTGACCAGTCTTACTCTTCCGGCTGATATTGCGGTTATTGGGGATAATGCGTTTGCCGTAAACGAACTTTCTCAGCTTGATCTTTCTAAGCAGAAGAGCCTGACCGAGTTACGGTACGGCGTATTCAGTAATAACAAGCTCGCCAAACTTATTCTGCCTGACCAGATTGCGACCATTGGAGACAGCGCGTTCTCAGTCAACTCCTTGACTACGGTTACGATTCCGCAGGCGGTTCAGACTATCGGAAAAGGCGCGTTCTCTGCAAATAGACTGACTTCTGTTTTGTTTGTCGGTAATACCACTCTTCAGAATACTGGTTCTGCGGGTCAAACCGAGGGCGCTAGTGTTACAAGGATCGGGGCGGGCGCGTTTGCGTATAACCAGTTGTCAACCATTTCAATTCCGAACTCGGTGGACACTATTGAAGCTCAGGCGTTCCTTGATAACAAGCTGACTCGTGTGGTTATCGGCGAAGCGGTAGAGGTCATTGGAGACGGCGCGTTCCAGAAAAACAATCTGGGTAGCGTTACCATTCCGAACTCGGTCCAGCGCATCGGCGCATCGGCGTTTATCGGCGGACAGGCGGGGGCTATTGAAAACCGGCTGACCAGCGTCACCTTAGGCGAAAACGTTACCTTTATTGGGAATCAGGCTTTCGCTAACAATCAGTTGACGAATGTGGTTATTCCTAATAGCGTTCAGACCATTGGAGCCGCGGCGTTCCAGAATAATCAGATTATCGGCGTGGTTTTGGGAAACAGCGTCCAAGTAATTGGTCCGCAAGCCTTTAATAAGAACCAGATCGACAGCATCGTTATCCCTGACAGCTGTCAGCAGTTGAATCCCGGCGCGTTTACCGGCAATAAGCTTAATCGGAGAGTTATTGTTCCGAAAGCCTTGTTCAGTAATCAGCAGGGCGAAGCTCGGGTTAATGCGGTAAAAGCCGCTTTCGATCCTGAAGGAAACGGATTTAGTTTGCTCTATCTCTAAAAATTCGTTTTCCCGCCTCCAGCCCCCGTCTCCCCGACGGGGGTTTTTATTTTTACCGAGTTTGGGTTTTGTATTAAAAAAATTCATTATTTGCGTTATAATTTTTCATAGTAAAAAATGAATATTCTTTAAAATTTTTCCTTGACAAAAATTTACGCCGGGTATATAGTAAATTAATCTTTAACCGTACCTAAGAAGCGTTGTCGCTTACGGGTAAAGACAAAAAAATTTGCTTTGGATTCGGCTGTATTGAGTCTCTCTCGGTAACAGCGAAAAGAAAAGTGGAGGTATTTTATGGCAAGAATTGCCGACATACTCAAGAAAAAAATGACGGTGTCATTCGAGGTATTTCCCCCGAAAGAAGACGATGGCGTCCCGAAGTTGCAGAAAGAAATCGACATCTGCAAGAAGTACAACCCTGACTTCATAAGCTGTACCTACGGCGCCGGCGGAACTAATAAAGGCAAAAGCGTAGAAGTCTGCTCCTATGTCCAAAAACAGGGCATAAATTGTATGACCCACTACACCTGCATTATGGAAACCGAACAGACCATCGA